>JAMIQN010000211.1:0-2810 GCA_035914595.1 Chitinophagaceae bacterium
GCAAACAACAGGCAGGCCAGCATTGCCGTGGGCCACGCGGCATGGTGCAGGTGGCGGCGCAGCAGATGCATTTGCAGCAGTAGCAACAACATCCCCTGCAGAAAATGAAACGAAGCCTCCCACACGATGACTTCACTGACGGAAGGAGCCACGCAAAAGAGAAGGGTTGCAAAGAGCGGTGCTGCCGTGCGGGCAAGGGGCTGCGCATCTTTCAGCAGGCCGCGCAGTAATGAAAAAAGCAGTGTGGCATTCAGCGCGTGCAGGCTAAGATGAATCAGATGCCAGGCCCAGGCATTCGCACCTACGAGCTGAAACAAAAGCCAGGTGACGGCCTGAGTAAGCTGGTAAAAGCTGGGTACGCCAAAACCCTTGCTTGCTACAAAATCGCGGAAACTCAAACGCTGCAATGCCTCCAGCCAGCCCAGCGTGTCGCTCACCCAGCCTGCCGTGGCTGCCGGCCAGTAAAGCAGCAACAGCAGCATCCAGCAAAAGCCGAAAAAGAGGGCATTTCGATAGCGGGGAAGCATGGTGACTGTTGCAAAAGAAGCGTAGGTCGGACTTCAGTTTCAGAGAAGGTTTTCTTCGGGAATAGCCGCAGGCTGATGCAACCATGCCCTGAGTATCGGCATCAAAAGGTCAGAATTCAGTGGTGCCGGATGCACGGGGTTTGTGACTTTGTGACGGGCTTCATTCAATGCCTTTCCCAAATTGAAATTTCGTTGTGAGGCGTATGTGTAGCGGCCCTGAGCGGCCAGCGATTTTGCGAGATATTCCTGCTCCGTCTGGCCCGGTGTCGGAATCAGAATGGCCTGTTTCCCAAAGCAGGCCAGGTCCATCAGAGTCGAATAGCCGCTGCGGCAAATCACCCACGTTGCATCTGCAATCAGAGGGGCCAGTTCCTCAGCAGCGGCCAGCGGAATGTGCTGCACATTCGGCGCCTTAGGACGTTGAACATCTGCCCGGCCTTCTACAAAAACCACTTGCTCTTTCAATTGACACACCTGCTCCCAAATCTTATCTGCCAGCAGGCTGCGATGCGGCTCAGGCCCGGAAAGCAAAACCAGAAGATGCCTGCCATGAGACGCAGATGGGGTCGGGTCAAATTGCGAAAGCCAGCCCACATACTTCGCATGGTGCGGTAAGATGTTCGGATGCGACAGGCGCCCTCCCAGCCCGCCCTTGTCCGGCAGGTCGGGAATCCATACTTCGGAAAAGCGATGCAGGAAATCATAATGAAGCCTACGTGCAACGGCATCGCCCACACTGCCCATTCCTGAAATCAGCGCCGGCTGATGTGTGAGCATGACGGATGGTTTTTCAGGGTGCCAGAGGCCATATCGGTTGTCGGAAATAATGCCGTCAATGCCTTGCTGAGTGGCAAAATCCAGCAGCCATGCATGTTCCTCACGAATGCGTCGCAGCAAGGCAGGAATTTGTCGAATCAGGCCCAGCATCAGGGCCCGACGACTGTAGCGAACATCGTAGCCATCCAAGGGGTGCAGCTCCAGGTCAGGCAGGTTGCGGCAGACAACTTCCCGTTGTATTTCATTACCGGCAAACACCGGCGTGTGGCCCAGTTTGCGCAAGGCCCGAATAAGCGGAATACAGCGCGTCGTATGACCCAGCCCCCAATCCAGGGGAGCAATCAGAATGCGTTGGGAAGCTGTTGCCATGAACCGATACAGCCTTTAACATCGTTGAAAATCGAGATGCTAACAAGCTATAACGCTAAAGTATCGAAGGCCGGAAAGCAGGGTATTCTGTTTGGCAAAAGTTGAAGAACTGTCATCTTCCCGGATGGGAGGTTTTCAGGCCGGACCCTGTCGTGTTGAATACGGATAATTGCATAGTGCCGGCAGCGCAGCTTTTTGCAGATTACCGATAAAATTGCCTGGTTCATCGCTAGTTTGCAAGAGCAAATACAAGCATAGATGCCTCATTGGAGGCGACAATTATCTTTGACCAGATTGGTATTGGAGGAAGAAAAAATGATCTTGAAAATATGGAAAGGCGGCCTGCTACTCATCCTGGTATTAGCGTCTTCGTTGATGCTGGCACAGAGTTGTATGACGTCTAAGAAATGTGGTTGCGGAGCGGATCTGAACCGCGTAAACCTACCCCGCCGTTATCGCTAAATTTTGATAACCATGAAATGAAAAGCTATGTGGAGCGATCAAGACAAAGTTTGGATGCACTACCTGAATGACATCATTGCGGCGGATGTAGCATCGGCTGTTTTTCTGTCCACGTACATGCGTCATGCCCTGCGCGGTCGCACCCTGTCTGCCTATCATGAGGTGGTGGACCTGCAACGATATCAGCTTTACCGCAAGAGCCGCAAGGTTCGCATTGCGATGCACAAGCGGGCACATTTGCCGTTTGTGTTTGTGCTTTGCAAGAATTGAACGAAGTAAATCGTCTTTCAAAGGCCGCCTGAAAAGCGGCTTTTTTTATGCCCATCAACGCGCAACGGCTTTCAGATTTTTGAGGCTTCAATTCGTTGCTTTGCAATGAACCCGTATCTTTCGCGTCCGGGTGCTTTTCACGGGCATTCATCACCACATCTTCTATTTTTCATTTCACATGACAGAGCAAACGACAACTGCGGGCGTAGATGCCAATCGGGTATCGCGTCGGCGCTTTCTGGGTTATGCCGGTGCCTTAGCCGGTGTAGGGCTGCTGGCCGGTGGCCTGGCCTCTTGCAGCAAAGAAGAAGACCCCTGGGAAGGCTCCGTGGATCTGGGTTCTGCCGACAACGGATTGCTGAACCTGATCTTCGCCGTCACACAGGTGCAGGCTGCTTTTTATTC
>JAMIQN010000212.1:0-9399 GCA_035914595.1 Chitinophagaceae bacterium
AAGGCCTCTGAACATTCCTTCCGAGGGTGAAGAAAGAACCCGCAATCCCGGCCATTACTCGCGCCGGGATTGCGCGTTTTTGGAGAGGGGAGGATTTGAAAAAGGAAAAAATTTGACTCGGGATTGCAGCGGGAATGTATCTTTGGCGCCCTCAAATACGGAGGTTGTAGCTCAGTTGGTTAGAGCGTCGGATTGTGGTTCCGAAGGTCGTGGGTTCGAGACCCATCTGCCTCCCCTAAGACACGAAAAAGTCCTGATACAATTCAGGACTTTTTTAATGTTAGCAAGCTTCGTTCGCCGGCACGGCTGCGAAGTCCAAATGGTTATCTTTGAAGTTACTCTACAATTATCTGTATCATTAAAATGTAGTATGTCATGAATTTCGAAATCACAGGCAAGCTGGTAGAACGGTATGACACCCACGTAGTGAATGACCGCTTTCGCAAGAGGGAATTTGTATTGGAAGTAACTGAGGAAGTGAACGGGAACTCATTCGTCAATTACGCCAAGATGCAACTCGTCCAAAACAAAACAGAGGTCATTGACCGCTTTGAACTAGGCGATATGCTGCGCGTAAACTTTAGCATCAAGGGAAATC
Source organism: Chitinophagaceae bacterium (assembly GCA_035914595.1). Lineage (GTDB taxonomy): Bacteria > Bacteroidota > Bacteroidia > Chitinophagales > Chitinophagaceae > UBA1952. The sequence goes on from JAMIQN010000212.1 coordinate 599, forward strand.
GCTACGAGCGCGACGGCAAGGTTTCTTACTTCAGCAACCTCGATGCATGGCGTGTGGAAAAGGCCGATTTGAATGCAAACAACGGCTCCAACGGAGGCTATAGCAATAATGCAGGCGGCTGGAACTACGGTTCCAATTCCGGCGGTGGCCAGGCTTCCAACGCCGCCTCGTCCGGTCAGCCTTCCTACCAAAATCCGGCACCCGCCAACACCGGCGACAGCCAGGACGATCTGCCTTTCTGATATTCCGAAGCCACAACGAAGCGAGGCAACCATGATGCGATTATGGTGCCTCGCTTTTCTTTTCAATTGCTTCCAACAAAAGGCGCCTTCACCAGGGCGGCCTTCTCTTTTGATGAATAGCAATTATTGCTTTTTCAGGCCCATATACGATGCCGGAGTTTGACCGGCATTGCGTAGCTCCAGGTCGGTGCCATTCAGCACAACAATGTTCATAGTGGTAGTGTCTACAGTAAAGAACGTGGTGATAAGCTGCAGGTCATTATCGCCATTTTGAAGGCTCCATTTCGTCGGCACCGACATAGGAATGCCGGCATACGTCAGATCATAAGAGCCGGTTCCGTCACCATGAAATTGCATGGAGCCTACAGTATCGGCTCCCAGGGGCCTACGTTCGTTGGCATCCCATACGCCATTACCGTTGGTGTCGGTGCCCACTTGGTTTATCCTCCAACTTCCGATGATTTGTGCAGCGCGGCCGCCATCATCGTCTTTTTTGCAGGAGGGGAGTATTGCTAAAGAGAAAAAGGTTGCGGCAATTGCAGCCGGGAAAAGTATTTTTTTCATGAAAGAGTTTGTTGGCTGCGAATGTAGCCAAGTCATAGTGAGTCACCGGTTTTGTCACTAAAGACGGACGAACCTCAAGTCGTCATCAGCCGAGCCATTTTCGCAGCATTTTTCGAATAGGGGCCAAGACCCTTGAGCCGTCTGCCCAACCTTCACCAATAGTGCCCTCCGCATGTTGGACGTCGCTCATCTTGATGCCTCGGGCCAGTTGCTTCGGGTAGATGAGTATGATGCTGTGCTGGTTGAAATAGGTGGCCAGGTAATACGGCAGTTTTTTCAGTACCGGATTGTATGAGGCCTGATTTTCGCGCGAGACGATAATGCTAAACAGGTCGTTCTTTTTAAGCACACCACTGAAGAATAGAAAATCGTCCCAGTTGTCGAAAGGATGATAGCTGACTTGGGTACTTTGCCCGCTTTCTGCAACCATTGTTTTTAGAGCAGGTATTGTGTTGGGATGTGCGTAGCAACTCAGGGTCATGCCACCCTCGCGAGCCAGAGTCTGAAGCTTACTGACCCATTCGCGGAAACCCGGCTCCAGCTCTGCCCGAGGGGTGATTAAGGCCACCATTCGGTTGTGCGTGCCGAGTGGCTGGACAGGCTTGTAGATGTACACCGCTTCAAACATTCGGCGAATGACGCGCTCAATAGTTGGCCCCAGATAGTCTTTTGCACTTGCCTGCTGATGCAGCCCTACCACCAAATCCGTGATGTGCTTTTCGCGCACGGTGTAAATAATTCCGTTGGAAATGTTTGTGTCGTGGCGCGTGAGGGCAGTAATGTGTTGGTCGGCTGCTGCTGCCTGGCGCTCCGCCCGCTCCAGCATTTTCTTGCCCATCGCAGTAGCTGCTTCCACATCATCTGCATCGCTGACCACGTGCAGCACGTAGGCCTGCATCCCGCTTTTTTTGGGCCGCAGCATCAGCCCGAAATCTACAATGGCGGCAACCCCGTCAGGACGGGCCAGGGAAATGAGTACAGCACCCTTTTGGCTGCTACTATTCGGGCTCCCTTTTTCAGCAGCCAGCGCCATTTTTCGCGCAGCGCGCTCCACCACAAAAGAGCTAAGCGCACAGCTTACCAAAATGAGCAGAATCGTGCCGTTTAAGATGTCTTCGTCCAAAAGACGAATAGGCTCGCCATAGGGTGTTTCACCGATGATGATGTTGTAGCCAACGAGGATAATGGCAAGGGTAGCGGCAGCGTGAGAGGTGCTGAGGCCAAAAATCAAATCGCCTTCTTCGGGCAATAAGCGGAATGCCTTTCTGGTAATGAGCGCGGCGAGATATTTCGTAGCCACAGCGACGACCACAATCACGGCTGCCACCTTTAGTGCTCCCCATCCTTTCACCACCACGCTCAGGTCCACAAGCATGCCTACGCTGAGTAGAAAAAAGGGGATGAATAAGGCATTACCCACAAAGTCAATCCGGTTCATGAGTGGTGAGCTGTGGGGCACAAACCGGTTCAGCACAAGGCCTGAAAAGAACGCACCGATGATCGCTTCAATGCCTGCCGCTTCGGCCAAAAACGAGGAAAGAAAAACGATGGCAAGGACGAATATGTATTGCGAAACGCTATCGTCGAAATGCTTGAAAAACCAGCGGATGATGGGTGGAAACAGGAAGAAGACAATGCCTACAAAAACGATGGATGAGATGCCTAACTGAAGCCAGAATCCGGACGACACCTGCTCCTTGGCCATGCCTGCCACCGCTGCCAGAATGATCAGGGCAAGGATATCCGTGATCATGGTGCCGCCAATGGTGAGCGTTACTGCTCGATTTTTGTTGATGCCGTAACGGCTGGCAATGGGGTAAGAAATCAGCGTATGCGTGGAGAACATACTGGCCAGCAAAATGGACGAAAGGAAGCTGTAGCCAAGCACGTAATGACTTGCCAGAGTGCCTACTACCAAAGGCAGGACAAAAGTGGAAAGACCAAATACGATGATCTTGTTCCTGTTCTTTTTGAACTCCGTGAGATCAATTTCAAGGCCCGCTAAAAACATGATGTAGAGCAGACCGACCGTGCCAAACAGCACGATACTGCTATCCCGCTTCAATAGGTTCAGACCATAAGGGCCTATGATCACACCGGCCAGAATCAGCCCGATGATGTGTGGCACCTTGATCTTGTTGAACAGGATCGGCGCGAACAAAATGATGAACAATACCAGTGAAAAAATGATCACCGGATTGGAAAGTGGCAGGTCGAAATTCAGCTCAGTCAGCAGTACCATAATGCAGTCGTTTCGGGGAAAAGATTACTGCTTGGTAAGCTGCAGCGTGTACACAATCCGGCATTCATTTCCCCGCGAAATCTCGCGTTGGCCTTCCATCGTTTTCGCATCTTTCATTGCAAGGGTTACGGCAATAGCCACGCCTTTTCCATCGCCGGAATTAGCCACAGCATCTCCCAAAAGAATGCCGTCAGCCGTACTCTTTCCCGTGTACACACGAACCACATTATTCTTGACCATCGCACGTGCCACGAGGTTATCGCCTTCGTAAGAAAAAACCCAGGTCTCTGATTTTGTGTCGCCTACGGCAGAGCCGGGACAACTGGTTTCGCTGCATGTCATTTGCACCCGCCATGTACCTATCAGGCGCGGGTCATACCTCATCATGGTGTCGATTTCGGTTGAATCCAATTCCTTCTGGCGCCGTGCAAGGGCCTCTTCACGCTGTTGCAAGTCCAGTTCCCGTGCGAGCAGTGCTTCTTTTTGCAGGTTCAGCGCCTGTTCGCGGGAAGCAAGGTTTGCCTCTCTTTCTTTCAATCCGCAACCTGCACACAGGCACAACGACAACACCAGAATGGCCGATTTCAGCATAGCATCGTATTTCATGAACAAGAAAAAGCAGGCAGCATTCCGACTGCTGCACCGCCTCAAAACCGAAGTGTTCAAACTTAGCCAATCCAATCCTGTCTGGCACCTGGATGCAGCTCAGAACATCCTCCATGAAAATCTTGCAAAGACACAGAACTGTTATGCCTCAAGGCCCTTCGATGAAGGTGCGCAACTCTGCATGGTGAAGGCATGATTGTTTCGTCGGCCAAGGGAAATTCAATGGCTATGTCAACCGAGATCATGGATCCCGCACGCAAGAGACGCCTTGGGATCATCGCCTTCCTTCCGCTTGTTGCCGTTCTGGCAGCAGTGGTCAATCACTTGCTCGTCCTCAGCCCCATTGTGCGCGCAGCAGACATGCAGGATCAAATTGCGGTAGTCACACGAACCTCCGAATACTTCACTCGTGTCGCCATCTTCTATGCCATTGCCGGATTCGTAGTTCTGTCAGTATTGATCTACGACATCATCCATGTGGCGCGGCTCAAGAATCTCGGTACCGACTACAAGTTCTTCTGGTCCGTCTTCCTCACCATGTTCTCTCCCATTTCTTTCATCGTGTTCTGGTATTTTAAGATCAGGCGCGAGCCTCGCGAGTTGAACATGTATCCTTCGCTCTGATGGCGGCAGGCTCTGATGTGAGCACTTGTGACGGCAAAGCAGAAAATCCTTTCACCTTAATTTGCCGGCATGGGCAATCTTGGGGCCGTTGGAGGTGGCGTTTCGTTAGGCCTGTTTATGGCAATTTCGGTCGGCCCCACATTGTTTGCTGTGATTCGATACAGTATGAATCATAGCTGGAAAAGCGGGCTGGCCTTCGTACTGGGAGTGTCTTTGTCCGACATCATGTACGTCACGTTAGCCAATCTGGCCGCTCCTTTTTTAGAAATGCTGCATCGCTATGAAGCGGCCCTCGCGTATGGCGGCGGCGGCATTTTGCTCATCATCGGCCTGAAAGGACTCTTAAAAAAGTATAAGCCACAGCGGCCTTCTCAGCGCCTCATTGAGCCGGGCGGAGGGCACTACTTCCGCATCTTCGGTTCCGGTTTTTTAATCAACACCGTCAACCCCGGCGTGGTGCTGAGCTGGCTGACGGCCGTTACTATCATCGCAGTGCATGGCGTCAGCTACCGAATTATCTTTTTTGCTTCCTGCCTCGCCGTGGTGTTGGGTATGGACTTCCTGAAGGTCTTGCTTGCAGACTCTATCCGCAAGCGCCTGACGCTTCGCATCGTGATGTATCTGAACCGGATTTCATCCGCCATTCTTGTTGGCTTTGGAGCGGTCATCATCATCATTACCCTGTTGGGTATCCAGATTGGAGAATCCCATACGCCGGCGGTCAAAAGCGAAACTGTAAGCGTGCGGTAAACACATCATCTGCGATGTCGTTGGCAAAGCCTGAAATGGCAGCCTGTTCATTGATAGGATGGTCATAGTAGAGCATCAGAAGCAGGTTTTCATTTACCTCCCAATTGTAGCCAAGCCCCCAGGTCTGATAGCGAACATCCGCCGCTGAAAAGCCTTGAGCAGTATCCACACTGCTGCCTGCCACCTCTGTGTTGGGATCGTACCAGTCATACTTCAACACCAGGCGATGGCGGCGGTTGCCGAGGTTTTGAATGAAATAGAAATAGCCTGCATCGAATTGCCGTGTAGCCAAAGTGCTGCTCAGTTCAGGCGGTGTTTCACTACCGGAAATGGTGCCCGTTTGCCTGCCTCGCAAATACTCACCGCGCCACTCCATTCCAAAAGGTCCGTCGCCCAATGTAACCTGCACATCCGTCCCGAAATAGCGACGGGGCATAAGCCTGCCGACATTGACCGATGCACTGTCGGTGCTGAAGTAGCTGCCGTGGTTTTCATAGACGATTGCATCCGGGTTGACGATGCCGCCTTCATAGAAAGAAACTCCTCCTGACAGACGCATTTTCTTGTTGAAAAAAGCCTGTGGCCGGCTCCATATTCTCAGGATAAAATCCTTGCGGGAATCATATTCCCCGTTGGAAGAAATGCCTGGGCCATTCATCACAGCCAGGTCGGCGCGTAGCCAGGAAATATGGCTTGCTTTTGAAGTGGGAGCGAGGCTCAGCATGGCGCCCAGATCACGTTCCCCTTTCATCAGAATTTGACTGGCTCTACCTCGTTCCGGCGTTTCTCTTTCAGAAGAACTCTGTGTCACTTCAAAGCCGAAAGGGCGCTTCATCATGCCGATAGTAAGGGCAAAGAGGCCCCATTTGTTTTCGTGCCAGCCACCCCACAGGTCGCGGACACCCACACCTTTTTCAGTCGCATCCATTTCAAACCGAAAGACCCAACGTGGGCTGCCCTGTGCGTCCGGAATTTCATAAAGAGCGCGCAGCCTGCCTCGTCGAATGCTGAACCGATTGTTCGATTCTGACGGAAAGTTGCCGGCGGCATAGCTGGCAATTCCGGGTGCTTCGGCGTGCTGCCATTGGGGTTGAATGTATCCGCTAAACTGAAGCCCCGGAAGCTTGGTGATGTCCTGTTTTTGAGAGGAAACGTGCTGAGAAGAGTCAGACGAGAGCAGCTCCGGGCCTTGCCCGAAAACGGACAGCGGGCAGGAAGCCAACAGCAGCAGGAAGCAGAACAGACGCATGAAATGAGGGGCAAATGCTCTTAAAAGCGGGTGCAAACCTACTATCGGAGGCTCCGCGTAAGGGCTGACCCCAATATTACCTTTCGGTTAAGTTTCGGAAGCGAAACCCGCGCCGTTCTTGTGTTTTGGGTGTGTTGAAAATGGTGCCCGAGTGTAGCCATAGAAAATGGAGAGGCCGCGTAATAGTTTCGCCCTGCAAATCGCAATACCTCTCAATCTGACCGTATGCCGTTAGGAGCCATTCTCAAGATTTTCATGCCGAAGGACCGGGTGTTTTATTCCCTGTTTGAAGAAGTAACCGGCAATCTGCGGAGGATGGCTGAAATTTTTCAGTCGGGCCTGAAAGAAACGGACCGCACCAAACGCGACCAGATGTTGCTTTCGCTGGAAGACCATGAGCACCGCAACGACGAACTGACCCATCGCATTTTCATACAGCTCGGGCAAAATTTCATCACCCCCTTAGACCGCGAAGACATTCACACCCTGACCACCTCGCTGGATGATGTGGCCGATTATATCTGGGGTTCTGCCAAGCGCATTGTCAATTACCAGATGGACGAGATAGACGAGACGATGCTTGAGTTTGCTCGCATCATTAGTGAATGCGTCGTCGCGCTGCACCGTGCGGTTCATGAGCTTCGGAACATGCGCGAAATACGCGCCATCACGGATGCCTGTGTGGTCATCAACAAGCTGGAGAATGATGCAGATGACATCTTCGACCAGGCAACGGTCCGGCTGTTTTCATCACCCAATATTTCGGCGGTGGAGTTGCTCAAGCGGAAGGACCTTTATCAGGAAATGGAGATCGTCACGGACAAATGCGAGGATGCTGCCAATGTCATTGAGTCCATCATCATCAAATACGCCTAAGGCGCTGTCGGAATAACCCTGCCTCATGTCCGTCCTGCTTATTGTCATCATCGCCAGTGCGCTGATTTTTGATTACATCAATGGCTTCCATGATGCGGCCAATTCCATTGCCACGGTCGTTTCCACGAAGGTGCTAACGCCGTTTCAGGCAGTGCTCTGGGCTGCGTTTTTCAACTTCGTAGCCTTCTTCATTTTTAAAGATCACGGCGTAGCGGACACGATTTCCAAGATTGCCCGCCATCCCGATCTTAATGTTGTGTTTGCCGGTGTGCTCGCAGCGATTTGTTGGAATTTGCTCACCTGGTGGTTTGGTATTCCCTCTTCCTCATCCCACACATTGATCGGTGGCTTTGCAGGCGCTGCCATTGCAGCAGATGGATTCGGTGCTATCAATTCAGAGCCGGTGATCAAGACCGTTGCCTTCATCGTGCTGGCACCGCTGGTAGGCATGATTGCAGCCTTTGTGATTTCACTTTGGTTCATTCATTCGTTCTCCAAGCGAATCCTTCCCAAGCTGTTTTCCATAGCCGTCATCATTGGCACAGTGGTGCTTCTGGCCTATGCGCTGGACACCAACCCCGCTTCGTGGAAGACGCATTTCAAGAACCCGGCACTGCGCTTCATTTTCACGTCTCAAAATTTCAAGTGGCTGCTCCTGGGGCTTATCATCATTGTGATGGCCACGGCCACGCTTTTTCTCAGTCGACTGTCGCATGGCCGCGCTACGATGGTGCTTCGCCGCCTCCAGCTCGTGTCTTCAGCCGCCTTTTCTATCGGGCATGGCGGCAACGATGCACAAAAGGTGATGGGCATCATTACGGTCGCCATTTTGATTCATCATGGCATCAGTCCGAATTCGGTTGACATCACCGACGTGATGCCCATGTGGGTGCCGCTGGCCTGCTATTCAGCGATTGCATTAGGCACGCTGAGTGGTGGCTGGAAAATCATTAAGACGATGGGCACGCGCATCACGAAAGTGACTCCGTTTGAAGGGGTGGCTGCTGAAACGGCCGGCGCCATTACGCTCTTCGTGACGGAGCAGTTGAAGATTCCCGTGTCCACAACGCACACCATCACGGGCTCTATCATTGGCGTGGGAGCTACTAAGCGACTAAGCGCCGTGCGCTGGGGCGTTACCGTCAATCTGATCTGGGCCTGGGTGCTTACCATCCCGGTGAGTGGCCTGCTGGCTGCGGGCATCTATCTGCTCGTCAGTCTTGTGACGAAATGAACGGGCAGCCAGCAGCAGAGAGAAAAGGTGAGCACCTATTTTTGGCCGCCTAAAAATTTTCACCCCAATGAGGAAGGCTTTCTTCTCAACACTGGCAATTGCTGTTCTGGCAATGGTGGCCGGCTCTTGCAATTCGGGCAAACAGGTGGATTTAAAATTCAACCTGACACCCGGAAGCGAGTACATCTATACCATCCAAACCACTACTTCTACCGACCAGAAGCCGATGGGGCAGAACGTTCACTCCACGCAGCAAATGACGATGGAGATGAACTACAAAGTGGAAGAAGCAAAGGGTGACAACCGGCGAATAACGGTCTCCTACGACCGTCTTTCGATGAATATGGAAAGCCCTATGGGTAATGTGGCTTACGATTCACGCGACACTGCCGGTAGCGATCCGAGGCTGGGTGT
>JAMIQN010000213.1:0-7507 GCA_035914595.1 Chitinophagaceae bacterium
CGCATTGCAGCGGCGACAGAGGTAGGCACCGGCAGCCGTGGTGTTTTCATATTCACCCGTGAAGGGCATCTCGGTTCCTTTATGTAGCAGAACGCGCTCTTCTTCGCGTGTCAGGTTATTGTAGGGCATGGCTCAAAAATTTGAAGATGGTGTGGTAATTGAAAATTGATGCCTGCGATTTTCCTCCCGAAAAGCCTCGAATACATTATCCTGGCTTTCATTTGGATACTTCGTGTAGTTATCTAATTTAGCGCCGCTTCAAACAATCCACTCACACACAAAACAGCAATCTGTGGGGTACGACAACTACAACTACGGGTCCGAAGGCCGCTCCAACGACAGCATCTTTTCCAAACGAATCAAGGCAGGCAAGCGTCGCACTTACTTTTTTGACGTGCGCGCCACCCGCGGTAACGACTACTTCATCACGATCACAGAAAGCAAGAAGCGTTTTGAAGATGGTGGCTATGACCGTCACAAAATGTTTCTCTACAAAGAAGACTTCAACAAGTTTTTGGCGGGCCTCACGGAAACGATCAATTACGTGAAGACGGACCTGATGCCTGAGTTTGACTTTGACTCTTTCAACCACGACAACGATGAAGAATATTACGCGCAGCGCGACCAGATGCAGGCAGCAGCGCCGATGATGGACGAAGCGCCTTTGTCAGTTGTAGAAGAGCCCATAGCCGACAACCAGCCCGACAACGATACGATGGTGGACAACTGGAACATGTAAGCCACGCTGACCCACTTTTTAAGAGCCGCCTTCGGGTGGCTTTTTTAATGCCTTCTTTTTCAAAAAAGATTGCTTCGCTACTCTGAGCGCGTTGCTCCGAAATTATCCATCAGCGTGTGCAGGATTTTCAGGCGCACTTCTGCCCAGTTGCGGCTGGTATCGCCGGCGGGGCGTTCAAAATTCATCGCGAAGAAATAGGGGTAATTCCGTACACCGGACTTATTCATGCTCTGATCCGGCTCCTTCACGCGAACCACATGTTCCAGATATCCCACAATCCAGTAGATGTCCGTTCCGCGGGCGGTTCGACCCATGCCGGTCTTGTAATACCAGCGATTGCCGCCTTCATCATCCTGCAGCATCATGGCGCGCACCATGCTTTGCGAACGCACGAGGAAGGGTAATTCATCGAAGTAGAGTTTGCGTAAAAAACCTACCTGTTCGTCGGCAGAAATGCGAAGCGAATCATTCAGCCAGAAGGCAGAGTCCGCAGGCTTCATATTCATGTTGCCATACTGCACCGTGTCTATAAAATGCTTCATGTACTGAGGCCCCACGCGTGCTGCAAGCGTTCTGAAAAATGGCTCATTGCTCACCCGAAAGGCCTCGCGCATGTTCATTGTCTTGTCCCATTCGGGGCGGCGATGCACTCCATCCCAGGGAATGACAGTGGCTTCGTCACGGGCCACGCTCGTCTCTAGTGCAGCCAGCGAAATGAATATTTTGAAAGTAGAAGCCGGCAGAAAACGCTCCAGGCAGCGGCTCTTATTGTAGAGGTGTACGCGCTCGTGCGTATGGTCGCGGAGGATGAAGCAGGCGCTGTCAATGCCGTATTGAGCAAACTCATTGCCCCAGTCGGGATGCTCCACCACACGGGCGTTTCGGTCGCAGGAAGCCAACAGAAAAAGCGAAGCTATCAGGAGTAGAAAACGATTCATGAGGTCGGGATGTTTACAACAAGTATCTAATCGAAGGACTGGTTGCTGGCAGCGGCCAGTTTTACCAAACGGTCATATTCGGCGGCTGTGAGGTCATTGAAGAAATAGTGGATCGGGTCTATTTTCTGGTCGTTGCGAATCACTTCATAATGGCAATGAGGGCCGGTGCTCTTGCCGGTGCTGCCTACCCAGCCAATGACTTCGCCGCGCTTCACACGCTGGCCGCGCCGCACTTTGATGCGCACCATATGGCCATACAAAGTCTGGTAGCCATAGCCATGATTGATGATGACGTGATTGCCGTAGCCTTTCTCATCATAGCCGGTATAAGAAACGGTTCCATTGCCGGTAGCGTAGATGGGTGTGCCAATGGCCGCAGCGAAATCGAGGCCTGTATGCAGTTTCGGCGTTTTGTAGATGGGGTCAATCCGATAGCCGAAGCCCGAGGCGATATGTGTCAGCGTCTTATTGCTGACGGGCTGAATGGCAGGAATAGCTGCCAGCATTTGCTCCTTCGTTTCCACCAGCCGCTGCAGCGTGTCGTAGCTCTTCTCCTGGGCCGCAATCCGGTTGCGTAGTTGCTGTACCATGCCTCCAATGGTAGCAATCAGCTCTTCATTGTTCTGATAAGAAAGCCCGGCCAGCGATGCATGACGCAGCTTTCCCCGCCGTACGCTATCCGGCAATGGAGCTGCTTCAAAAATGCTTCGATAGATGTTGTTGTCGCGCTGCTCCAGGTCGGTGACATCGGAATTCATCTGCTCCAGTTTTTTGCTGAGCACATCATACTGCTCACGTAGGCGATAGACATCCTGCTCGGAGCGCTTTTCCGAAGGAGAGGGCAGAAAACGATAGGCGATGGCCAACATGATCAGCGCCGTAACCATGGACGCAGAAATGAAGCCTAATACACGAAGCAGGCGCGTACGCAAAGGCAACACGAACTTCTCGAAACGATTCGTGGCAGTGTTGTAGAAATATTTCCGGACTCGGCGCAAGGAATGGCAGGCTGCTAAGGGGCCGCAAATGTACGGGCCTGCTATAGCCTGCCTTTTTCAGATAAAGGGTTTTAGCAATTCCTCATCAGTGAATGAAGTCCTTCACAAGGCCTGCGTTAAGGCTCTGTTTTCACGTTTTCAGAACGGCTCCCACGGGGAATGCTCGTATGATTTCTTCGTAGCTTGACACACGTGCTGACTTGGCAACGCCTACAAACCGCTCTGAACGCTACGTACCGCTTCCTGCCGGTGCAATTGCTGTTCCTGCACGGGCGCAAGTATCAATTGCTGCTGCTGTTTTGGATTATCATATTCCTGACGGTGCATGGCAGTTTTGCTGCGCACTTCGGAGCCAATACCCTCTTCCTCGCTCCTGAATATCTGGGCCAGATCAACTTCGTGAGTATGCTGCTGCTGGGAAGTGCAATGGGCATCTTCGTGATGTCCTGGCACATCACCACGTTCATCATCCACAGCAAGCGGATGCCTTTTTTGGGAGCCACCCGTCAGGCTTTTCTCAAGTATTGCATCAACAATTCGTTGCTCCCACTTGGGTTCTTCATCTACTACTCTGTTGTGTGCGTCCGCTTTCAGCGGATTGAAGAAGGGGCCGCGTGGTCACATGCTTTATGGCTCCAGCTTGGCTTCTATCTTGGCGTTCTATTGATGGTGGTAGCGTCTTTCGCCTACTTCTTCCGCGTGGACCGCGACCTGGTGAAGACTGTGCTGGCAACCATCACCAACCCTTCACACATCCGTGGCATCGTGCCTTATGATGCGCTGGACTTTGAGTTCGATATGGTGCAGGCAAACACCTTCCTGACCGAAACCCTGCGCGTGGAGCATATCGAACAGCTTGAAAAATATCATCCGCGACTGCTCAATGCCATCCTTCGCCGCCATCACCGCAATGCGACCACCGCCACTGTTTTTGCATTCGTACTGCTGGAGGTGCTGGGCATTTTCATGGATGAACCACTCCTGCGGATTCCTGCAGGCGCCGGCTTTCTGATTCTGTTTGCGGTCTTACTCGGCGTGGTGGGTGCCGCGAAATACTTCCTCAGAAGCTGGGAAATTTTTGGCTGGGTAATTCTGGTACTGGGCCTGGGCTGGCTGGTGCGCCATCATCTCTTCGATTTGCGTTCGGTAGGCTATGGAATGAATTACCGGACGAGTGAAAAGCCGGCATACGACTATGCCTCCCTTCGTAAAACATTTACCCCGGAGCGTTTCGACGCGGATAAGGCCAGCGGCCTCCAACACCTGGACGCCTGGAAGGCCCGACAGGCAGAGGCTGAACCGCCGCTCGTCATCATCACAGTGAGTGGTGGCGGCTCCCGATCTGCATTCTGGACATTCCGCACACTGCAATATGCGGATAGCGTCACCGGCGGTGCTCTGTTTCGGCGAACTGCGGTTGTCAGCGGAGCTTCGGGAGGGATGCTGGGCGCGGCCTTTTGGAGAAATCTGCATCAACAGGCACAGGCCGGAAAAATCGAACATCCTTATGCTGCCAGCTATCAGAAGGCGATTGGCGAAGACCTCCTGAATGCGATCATCTTCTCCTTCGTAGCAGTGGATTTGATTTCACCATTCAACCGCGTGAAGCTGGCAGGTTATACCTACTCCAAAGACCGTGGCTACGCGATGGAACAGGACCTGCTGCACAATACGCAGGGTATCCTCGGCGGTAGCCTGCGTGACTATGCGGGGGATGAACAATCCGGCCGCATCCCGCAACTCATCATCAATGGCACCATCGCGAATGATGGTAGGAAGCTGATTATGTCTGCACTGCCTGTCAGCTACCTCACTCAGCCTACATATGCCCTGAAGGACTCCATTGCGCCGCCTATTGATGCGATTGATTTCGGCGCTTTCTTTTCTGCGCAGGATGCCTACAATCTGCGGCTGGTGACGGCCCTTCGGATCAACGCCACCTTCCCCTATGTGCTGCCCGTGGTGCGCCTGCCCAGCGTGCCCGAGATGAACGTGATGGATGCCGGCCTGCGAGACAATTTCGGCGCGGAAATAGCATCCCGCTGGCTGTATGTTTTTCAAAACTGGCTGCGCGGAAATACCCGAGACATCATCTGGCTTCAAATCCGTGATTCACGCGAAAATGAAGTGCTGCCGTCCTCGCATCAGGAGACATTGAGCGAGATGCTGAGCGATCCGCTTTTTATCATTCAGCACCAGTGGGAGCCTTTTCAGAGCTACAGCCAAAGCTATTTGCGCGACTATGTGCGAGCCTTGTTTGGGAGCCACCTGCATTACCTCAAGCTCGAGTATCAACCGCAGAATGAAGAGAAGATGGCAAAGCTGAATTTTCACCTCACCCAACAGGAAAAAGCAGACCTGCTTCAGGCCGTCTATCAGCCGCGCTATCAGGCCGCCATTGATAGCATCAAAGCACTCCTTCGCTGATATGCGAACGGGGCTTGCATCAGCCTGCCACAAATCGGGGAAGGCTCGCCTGCACCAGATTTTTTCAATTGAAAAACGAAGCCGGACCTGACTGCCCATCAGATGGAGGCACGCACATCCAGCACCTTAATCTGCAGCCGCGTCGTGCCGTTGAACTCATTTTCATCAACGGTATAAACCAAATCCACCGGGCCTTTTTCTATCAAAGGATAGTAATGCGCCAGCCCAAAACCGATGCCTTCCATCACCTCACGACGGCGCTGCTGCACCACAAAACGGAGATGATTTTCCTTCACCACTTTGCTCATGCCCCGATAATCCTGCACGCGTCTGGTGAGGAATACAGGTCGCATGTTGGCAGGGCCGAATGGCTCAAACTGCTCGAGAATATTGTAGAAGGCCGGCTTAATATCGGCGAAGTTGATTTCCGCGTCAATGAGGATTTCGGGGGTCAGTAATTCCGGGGTAATGCGGCTTGCTACCACTTCTTCAAAGCGTGCTTTGAAATCTTCTACTCGCTCGGGAAGCATCGTCATGCCAGCAGCAAAAAAGTGGCCTCCGTAATTCTCCAGCAGGTCGCTGCATTCGTTGATGGCTTCGTAGATATTGAAACCGCTGACCGAGCGTGCGGAACCCGTGACCTTGCCATTGCTTTCGGTAAGCACGATGGTAGGCCGGTAGTAATGATCAATGAGCCGGGATGCGACTATGCCGACGACGCCTTTATGCCAGTGAGGCTGATAGAGCACCGTGCTTTTTCGGCGTGCTCCACCACGTGCTTCTTCGCGTTGCAGCATGGCCAGCGCTTCCTCCGTGATGCTTCGATCTATTTCTTTTCGGTCGAAGTTGTCGGCGTGAAGAGATTCTGCCAGAGCTGCTGATTTTTCCGGGTCGCTTTCCACGAAAAGGTCCACAGCCTTGCGGGCATCATCCATCCTTCCGGCGGCATTCACACGAGGCCCGATCACAAATACCAGGTCACTCACCTGCAGGGAACGTTTGATGCCGGACACACCGATGAGCGTTTTGATGGAAAGGCTTGGCGCTTCATTCACCTTCCGGATTCCGTAGTAGGCCAGAATGCGGTTTTCACCATCAATCGGAACGATGTCTGAAGCGATGCTGGTAGCTACGAGGTCCAGATATTTTTCCCAGGTGGCAGAAGGAAGATTCATTTTCTGCGCCAATGCCTGCACCAGTTTCAGACCGATTCCGCAACCGCTCAGCTCCTTAAACGGGTACTTGCACAGCGGCTGTTTGGGGTTCAGAATTGCATAGGCCGGTGGTAGGATTTCGTCGGGCAGGTGGTGGTCGCAAATGATGACGTCTATGCCCAATTTCCTGGCATACTCCACCAGCACATTGCTCTTGATGCCACAGTCCAGCGTGATGAGCAGCGTGTATCCATTTTCTTTCGCAAAGTCAATTCCGGCGCGGCTCAGGCCATAGCCTTCGCGGTAGCGATGCGGGATATAGTAGCAGATGTCGCCCTTGGGATATTGCTCTTTCAGGAAAGAATAAACGACACTCACGGCAGTGGTGCCATCCACATCATAGTCGCCATAAACCATGATGCGCTCGTGCCATTCGATGGCATCGGAGATGCGCTGAACCGCCTCCTTCATTCCATGCATGAGAAAGGGGTCGTGCAGTGCATGAAGCTGAGGTCTGAAAAAGGCTTTTGCCTCATCAAAATCCCGCACCCCGCGCGAGGCAAGGAGTGTACAAAAAGCTGGGTTGATTGTAGGCAGTTGTTCACGCAATCGCGCCTCTGCTTCCCGATCCACCTCTTTCAGCGTCCAGCGTTTTACTGTGGCGATTGTCGTGGCCATGACTATCCGTAAATGTAAGAAGCCGGCACCTTAAGCATCGGGAATGCCCAATGGCTAAAGATTGTTTTACAACACACTAATGCAATTCTGCCCGCTTGCTAAAAAAGCTGCTTCAGCACATTGATGACCACATGCGGCTTACCCAGGGTGTAAAAATGGAGCACCTGCACACCCGATTGTAACAGCTCCCTGCATTGTGTCAGCAGCCATTCGGCTCCTACTTGCTCGCAGTCTGCTTCGGTCTTGGCACGATTCAATTCCTTGCTCAATTCTACCGGAATATCTACGTTGAAAATGCTGGGCAACACGGTGAGTTGGCGCTTGCCGGTGATGGGTTTCAGACCGGGAATGATGGGCGCTTCAATGCCGAAATCGCGGCAGGCCTTGACGTAAGAATAGTAATGGCGATTATCGAAAAACATCTGCGTGGTGATGTAGGATGCGCCACGATCAATCTTCTGTTTGGTATAGAAAAGGTCTGTTTCCAGGTTGGGCGATTCGAAATGCTTTTCAGGATAGCCGGCCACACCAATACAGAAATCGGTCTTCACGCCATCCATTATATCCTCTTCC
>JAMIQN010000214.1:0-16119 GCA_035914595.1 Chitinophagaceae bacterium
ATGTCTTCGCCCATTTTCATCGTCAACACCGGCATCATAACCGCCATTGGTGAGGACACAGCAAGCAATTTGGCCAGTCTGCTTTCAGGAACGGCGGGCGTTGGAAAAGCACAACTGCTTTCCTCGCATTGGGCCGAAAGTATTCCCGTGGGGGAAGTGTCATGGAGCAATGAACGCCTGGCTGCGCAATGCCGACTGCCCCGTCACCTGCCACGAACGGCACTGCTCTCCTGCCTCGCGGCACAGGAAGCCATTGCGCCACTCGCGCAGCAAAAAGCTCCTTCCCCCATTGCATTTTTTTCTGCCAACACGGTGGGCGGCATGGACCGGACGGAAGCCTTCTATCCCGGCTTTCGAAATGATGGTGCCTATGGGCGCAATGCCGATTTCGCCTATCATGAATGTGGGGCGGTCACGCAGGTGGTAGCGCGGCGATTGAAGTTGGAAGGCTTTGTAACGACGATCTCCACGGCCTGCTCTTCTTCTGCCAACAGCATTATGATGGCGGCCCAATCCATCCGGCAGGGACTTGTGGAAATAGCCGTTGCCGGCGGTGCCGATGCCTTGTCGCGGTTTACGTTGAATGGCTTCAACAGCCTCGGCATTTTGGACCGACAGCTCTGCCAGCCTTTTGATGCACAACGGCGCGGGCTGAATCTGGGAGAAGGTGCCGGCTATCTGCTATTGATGAGTGAACGCGCCATGAAAGCATGTGGACTTCAGCCATTGGCTTGTGTGTCGGGATGGGGCAATGCCAATGATGCTTTTCACCAGACAGCTTCTTCGCCGGAAGGTGCCGGCAACACCCTGGCCATACGCGCAGCCCTTCAGACGGCGGGCCTGCAGCCGCAGGATATTTCCTACATCAATCTGCACGGCACCGGCACCGAGAATAATGACCTTGCCGAAGGCCGTGCCATCGAAACGATTTTCGGAACCGAAGTGCCGCCGGCTTCTTCTACCAAAGCTTTTACCGGCCATACCCTCGGTGCTGCTGGCGGTGTAGAAGCTGTCTTCGCAACGCTTTGCATCCGTCAAGGAATGATGCCTGCCAATCTGCGCTGGCAAGAGGCCATGCCTGAATTGGCTTTTCAACCGCTGACACAGCTACGGCAGCAACCCGACATTCGACACGTCCTTTCCAACTCATTTGGCTTCGGCGGAGCCTGTTCTTCACTCGTCATTTCCGCATGTTGAGACCCGGCATTTATATCCATGCTGTGAGCGCAGTTGCTGCCGGCATCACAACCGATGAAGCCGTGCTGAGCCATGCTGCCAGCGAGCCGGACTACAGTGCCTTCATCCCGCCGATGCAATTGCGGCGCATGAGCAAACTGGTGCGCATGAGCATAGGTGCTGCGCACGATTGCCTTCTTCAGGTAGGGCGCACACAGGCAGACGCCATCCTTTTTGGGACTGCCTTTGGCTGCCTGACCGACACCGAAGTTTTTCTGAAAAAAATGGTGGAACAGGAGGAGCAGTTGCTCACACCGACAGCTTTTATCCAAAGCACACACAACACGCCCGCGGGACAGATTGCATTGGCTACGGGCTGTCAGGGCTATAACAATACGATTTCACAGCAGGGCCAGTCATTCGCATCCGCGCTGATGGCTGCCGGCCTTTATCTCACCGAACATCGAGAAGCGACCTTGCTGTGTGGTGCCGGTGATGAGCTGAGTCCGAGTGCGCATCAACTGCAGCAGCGACTGGGCATTTTTTGCAAAGAGCCACAACGCCCTACCGACGAACCGAAGCAAGGCATGATCGCCGGAGAAGGTGTTGCGTTTTTCCTTTTGTGCCAAAACGCAGAAGCCGCCCTGGCGCGGATAGATGGCCTTGCGTTTTTTCAGGAATCGAATCCGAAAAGAGCACAGCAGAAAATGCAGACGATAGTAGCGGAAGAAGGTGGATTGCTCGGCACCGACCTGTTACTGCTGGGCCGCATGGCGGGAATGAATGCCGCTCATTTCCCTGAAGAATGGTTACAGACCGGTCAGAATTATCGTGCGCTTTTGGGTGCCTGGCCTACAGATAATGCAGTGGCCCTGGCACGCGCTATTGATGAATGGCCGGATGATAAAAACAGAATTTGGCTACTGCAGCAATGGGGCCGCGACTATAGTGTGATTCTGTTAGAAAGGATGTAGGCAATGCGGCCTACCATTCGTAATCGCGCTCTACTTTTTTCTTGAGACGACGCACCAGCTCGTAGGTGGCGGGGCAGCGATGAATATTGCCGATGAAGGTGTCGTTGTAGTCATCGAAGGGCTTCTTGAGGTGATGCGGAAACTCGGCACAGTCCGCCGGGCGAACGGCATAGATGCCGCAGCGATTATCGGGCTGCAGGAATTGACAGGGCTGTTGTTTGTTGACCCAGTCGCCATTTTCAGGGTCTTGCATCAGCCATTTTTCGGTGAAGGCTTTAGGCGTCATCTCAAGGTGCTTTGCGATGCGCCGGATATCCTTTTGGCTGTAAGTTGGCGTCATGGTTTTGCAGCAATGGGCGCATTGTGTGCAGTCAATTTCAGACCACACTTCCCGGTCGGTTTCCTCGACCAGTTTGGGCATGTCTTCCGGTACGATTTCGTCAAGCTTTTTCAGAAAAGAAACCAGAGCGGACTTATTGCGGGAGGCACGCCGGCGGAATTGCTGCAGGTCCATGATGGGGGCCGTAAAAGTAGGGGAATGAACAGGCGGAAGCGGTAAAGCTGAGGTGGAGGTCGGTAGGTGTATGGTTCCCTCGCGAACAAGGGCTTTAGCCTTTCTTTGCCAGCTACCGCGCTCAGTGCGGCATTGCCTTTGAAAGGCCTTTTCGTATGCGCCGCTGTTGCTTTTTTGTTTGGATTCTCTTCATGCTTTGTCCGGCCTCTTTGCTTCATGCCCAGGAGGTGAAGGATCAGCATCTGGTGGATTCACTCATGCGGGTTGCGGATAGCCTGAACCGACATGTGCCACCTGTTTATATCGGTCACCAACGGCCGATTTTAGACAGCGTGATGATTATTCCCGACTCCTCGGCAAAGGACACGACGGTTTCGGCTTCTGATTCTGCGAGGTCCATTGGTACAGCGCCTTCCCGCAACACGCGTGGTCAGGGCTATGTGCTCACTGGCACCATCCGCGACCAGGCGAGTGGAGAAGGGGTGCCTTTTGCCAACATTTTTTTTGCCGGCACGGACGTTGGCATTCCGGCAGATATAGATGGACATTTCACACTCAGCTTCGACAAGATTCCCGGAGACAGCCTTCGTGCAACAGCAATTGGATACAAGACCTGGACGCAGCGATTTCGAAGCAGCAGAGGTCATCGGCAGGAGTTGGAAATTGAAATGCAACGCGAGGTGACCAGCCTCAATGAATTTGTCTTTCATGCCGGCGAAGACCCCGCATTGGCGCTGCTTCGGCAGATCATTGCGCACAAGCCGGCCAACAATCCGGACCGCCTGCGGAACTACCGCTATCAGGTGTACAACAAGATGGAGGTGGACCTCCGCAACCTCACCAGAAAACAGTTTGAGCACCTGCCCGTGCCGATGATCAAGAAGTTTGCTTTCATCTATGATAATCTGGATAGCACCACCGAGAAGACACCTTTCCTTCCTTTCTTTCTTACGGAATCACTGTCTGACTACTACTACCAGAGAGAGCCGAAGAAAACCCGGGAATTCATCCATGCCGTCAACGTCAAAGGCATCGAGAATGAAAGCATAGACCAGTTTCTGGGCACGACTCACCAAAATGTAAATGCGTACGACAACTTCCTGCCCGTCTTCGACAAATCGTTCGTGTCGCCCATTTCCAACAACGGGGCCTTCTACTACAAGTACCGGATTAAAGACACGCAGAGCGCCTACGGCCACCCCATCGTGCTGGTAAGTTTCCGGCCGCGGCGCGAGGGTGAAAACTGCTTCTTTGGCGACTTCTGGGTGGTGCTGGATTCCATCTACGCCATCCAGCGCATTTCGATGGAGCTACCGAAAAGTGCCAACATCAACTTCGTCAGCCGCGTCAGCCTTTATCAGGAAACGGCGCCTGTTGCAGACTCCATCTGGTTCACGAAAAAAGAAAAGTTTGTTGCCGATTTCAATCTGCCCTACACGCCGAAACTGCCGGGCCTGATTGGCAGAAAGACGTCTATCTACAACAACATCGTGGCCGACAAAGACAGCATCAGCCGTGTGCTGGATGACCCCGACTACAAGCGCGACGTGATTGTGGGCGATTCCGCCAGGCTGCATCCCGATTCGTTTTGGGACGAGCACCGCCCGGAGATGCTTTCCAAGAATGAACGCGCGGTCTATTTCATGATTGACACGCTCAACCACCTCCCTATTTTTCAGCGCTTCAAGCGACTGGTGAAATTGGTGGGTGCCGGTGTGTACACAGTTGGGCCCTTCGACATTGGGCCTTACTGGAATGTGTATAGCCACAATCAGGTGGAAGGAGATCGGTTCCGGATGGGACTGGCCACCAACAAGCATCTGTGGCGCGACCTCCGTCTGAGTGGCTATTTGGCTTACGGAACCACCGACAAGGCTTTTAAATACTTCGGTGATGCACTCTGGATTTTCAAGCGGGAACCCAGGGCCTACCTCTACTTCACTTACCATAATGACCTGGACCGCTCCAACAATTTTTACGACAATTCCGTAGGGCCGGATAATATTTTCTCGGGCATTATCCGCAAGCAGGATGTGCCTTACAAGCTGGCCCTGGTTCATGATGCGCGCTTTGATTTTTTCAAAGAATACTACAGCGGGTTTTCGCACATGCTGTCGTTGAAATACCGCAGCTTTCACCCCTATGCGCCGCTTCCCTCCAAAGGCATCTTTACGGATGAAAACGGAAATGAGCGCGATGAAATTTCCAGCACGGAAGTAGGGCTGAAACTGCGCTATGCTTTCAGGGAAACGTTTGTGGAAAGTGACTATTTCCGCTACAGCCTTGGCTCCGATTATCCGGTGGTAGAAGTGCAAGCTGCAGCCGGTTTGAAAGGCGTTTTGAATAGTGACTATGCCTACCAGAAAGCTTCGATTTCCATCTTCGATTATCTGGACGTGGCACCACTCGGCACCATCTACTACAACCTCTTTGCAGGAAAGACGTTTGGCACCGTGCCCTACCCGCTTTTAGACATCGCGCCCGGCAACGAATTCTACTACTACCTCCGCAACGCCTTCAACATGATGAACCGCTATGAGTTCATTTCAGACCAGTATGCAGGCTTCAATATCGAGCATGAAATTGGCGGTGGCGTGTTCAATTACATCCCTTATCTGCGCAAGGCCAAGCTGCGCCAGTTCTGGACGGCCAAGGGCATTATCGGGTCGCTGAGCGATGCCAATCGGGCGCTCAACATGAAGCCCGGCGGCTACGTATTTCGCAGCTTCAACGGCGAGCCTTATCTGGAGCTGGGCACGGGTATCAGCAACATCCTGCAGCTATTCCGAATTGACTTTGTGTGGCGGGTGACACCACCCCTACTGCCTACGGAAGGCAAGGCAAGACACTTCGGTCTTTTCGGCAGCATGCGCTTTGATTTCTGATGAAAACGTTGGCAGAGCGACTTCAGGCAGAAGCGGAAATTGAAGGAATTTTGAAAGAGCCTTTATCGGGCATTTTCATCCATGAAATTCGAAATCGAACGTCCTTATCCGCCTGCGGGTGACCAGCCCTCGGCCATTGCCGAACTGGTGCAGGGAGTCCGAGCCGGCGAGCCTTTTCAGACCCTGCTGGGCGTCACCGGATCGGGCAAGACGTTCACCATTGCCAATGTGGTGCAGGAGGTGCAAAAGCCCACGCTGGTGCTCACCCATAACAAGACGCTCGTGGCGCAGCTCTATGGAGAGTTCCGCCAGTTCTTCCCGAATAATTCGGTGGAATATTTCGTGAGCTATTACGACTACTACCAGCCCGAGGCCTATATCCCCACTTCAGATACTTACATTGAAAAGGACCTTTCCATCAATGAAGAATTGGAAAAGCTGAGGCTCCGCACTACCTCTTCATTGCTTTCCGGTCGGCGCGACATCATCGTGGTGGCCAGTGTCAGTTGCATTTACGGTATTGGCAACCCGACCGAGTATGCGAACGGCATCATTCGCCTGCATAAAGGGCAGAGCATCGGCCGGAATTTCTTTTTACATAGCCTCGTCAATGCGCTCTACACACGCTCGCAGGGCGATTTTGGGAGAGGTACTTTCCGCGTGAAAGGCGACACGGTGGATGTCAATCTGCCGTACGTGGATTATGGCTATCGCATCACCTTTTTTGGCGATGAAATTGACGAGATAGAAAGCCTGGAAACAGACACGGGTAAGCGCATCGCTGCTATGGAAGATGCTGCCATCTTTCCTGCAAACCTCTACATGGCACCGAAGGACCAGATGCCGCAGATCATCCGCGACATTCAGGATGAGATGTTCAGTCAGGTGGAGTATTTCAAGAGCATTCAAAAGCCGATAGAAGCGCAGCGCATCAAAGAGCGGGTGAGCTACGACCTTGAGATGATTCAGGAGTTGGGCTTTTGCTCGGGTATCGAAAACTATTCGCGCTTCCTGGACCGCCGTGCCCCCGGGGTGCGCCCCTTCTGTCTGCTCGACTATTTCCCCGATGATTTTCTACTGGTTATTGACGAAAGCCACGTCACCATTCCGCAGATTTCGGGCATGTATGGCGGCGACCGTTCGCGCAAATTGAATTTGGTAGAGTTTGGCTTTCGCCTGCCCAGCGCCCTCGACAACCGGCCACTCAATTTTCACGAGTTCGAGCGCCTCATCAACCAGGTGATTTTTGTGAGCGCCACACCCGCCGAATATGAGCTGAAGCAAAGCGGGGGCGTGGTGGTGGAGCAGGTGGTGCGCCCTACCGGGTTGCTGGATCCACCTATCGAAGTGCGGCCCTCCCTCAACCAGATTGATGACCTGCTGGACGAGATAGACAAACGGGTGCGGCGGGGAGACCGTGTCCTCTGCACCACCCTTACCAAGCGGATGGCTGAGGAGCTGGACAAGTACCTGCAACGAATTAATATCCGCAGCCGATACATCCATTCGGAGGTGGACACATTGGAGCGCGTGGAGATTTTGCGGGAGCTGCGCCTGGGAAGCATAGATGTGCTGGTAGGGGTCAATCTGCTGCGCGAAGGCCTGGACCTGCCGGAGGTATCGCTGATGGCCATTCTGGATGCCGACAAAGAAGGCTTCCTGCGCAATGAGCGTTCGCTGACGCAGATGGCGGGGCGTGCGGCCCGCAATGCCGATGGTTTGGTCATCTTTTATGCCGACCGAATCACGGACTCCATGCAGCGGACCATAGACGAATGCAACCGCCGTCGGGAGAAGCAGGTACGTTACAATATGGCACATGGCATCACGCCGAAGACGGTGCGAAAAGGTGTGGATCAGATCATGAAGCAGACCTCGGTACTCGACATTAAAGGCTACGATGCGAATGCCCGTTATGCTTTACCCGAAGAGGAAACAGCAACTATGGCGGCAGAAGAAGAAGTGGTTTATACCAGTGGCACCCAACTCGATAAGCTCATTGCTGCCACCCGCAAGGCAATGACCAAAGCCGCCAAAGACCTGGATTTCATAGAGGCCGCCCGTCTTCGCGACAAAATGCTGGCACTGGAGCGGGAAAAAGAGGCAATGAAGTAGGAGCTACCGCCTGCCGCTCCCTGAGCTCCTTGCTCCCTGAGCTTGTCGAAGGGAGCTGGGAGGGAGCTGGGAGGAAGTTTATCACGGAATGTTCCCTTCGACAGGCTCAGGGAACGGAAGTGGCGCTTGGGTTGTAAAAATGTTGCGCTTGGGGATTGAATTCGGCTGTTAGTAAGGTGGCCGGATATGATTACGACAAAGTGTAATTCACCCACCAATCACCCCACCTACAACTCAATACACACATTCTTAGGGTCGGTAAAAAAGCGCAGGGCATCCCATCCGCCTTCGCGCCCCACCCCCGAATTTTTGAAGCCGCCAAAGGGTGTGCGGAGGTCGCGCAGCAGCCAGCAGTTGACCCAGATAATACCACTATGAACCGCTGCCGCCATGCGGTGAGCACGGCTTACATCCTGAGTCCAGATGGTGGCGGAAAGGCCATAATCAGAAGTGTTGGCCAGTTGCAGGGCTTCTTCTTCCGTCTTAAAAGTCTGCAGCGTCACCACCGGCCCGAAGATTTCTTCCATATTGGTTCGGCAATGAGCATCAAGGCCTTCGAAGATGGTAGGCTGGATGAACAGGCCCTCTGCGCAGCGGCCTGCCGGATGCACGGCCTCGCCACCCAGCAGCAGCCTGCCGCCTTCTTCCTTTGCCAACGCAATCATACTCATCACTTTGTCGAAATGGACCCGGCTCACGATGGCGCCCTGTTTGCTGTTTTCATCCAGCGGATCGCCTACGGTCAGCCGTGCCGCCTGTGCTACAAACTCAGTCTTAAATCGCTCATACACACTTTCTTCCACAAGGATGCGCGAGCCGCAAAGGCAGATTTCACCCTGGTTGGAGAACGAAGACTGCACCGTCGTCCGCATCATCTTATCCCAGTCGCAATCAGCGAAAATGATATTGGGGTTCTTACCACCCAATTCCAGCGACACCTTCTTGAACTGAGGTCCTGCCACCGCAGCAATCTCTTTGCCCGCGCGGGTGGAGCCGGTGAATGAAATTGCCTTGATCTCGGGATGTGCAACGATGGCGCTACCGCATTTAGGCCCGCCCCCATGCACGATGTTGAGCACCCCCTGCGGCAGCCCTGCTTCTTTGCAAATGACCGACAGCAGGTAAGACGTCATGGGCGTCACCTCGCTGGGCTTCGCTACAACGCAGTTGCCCGCGGCCAGGGCCGGTGCAATCTTCCAGGTGAAGAGGTAGAGCGGCAGGTTCCAGGGCGAGATGCAGCCCACCACGCCAATGGGCTGACGCAACGTGTAGTTGATAGCCCGGCCTTCCATGCTATGGCTTTCGGTGCTCATGTGCATGAGGCCGGTGGCAAAGAATCGGAAGTTGGAAGAAGCTCGCGGGATGTCCACTCGTTTTGCCAGACGCAGCGGCTTGCCATTGTCGTTGGTTTCGGCGAGGGCCAGCGCCTCCAGGTTGTTTTCTATAAGCTCGGCAATGCGGTTGAGGATGCGGAAGCGTTCTTCGGCGGGTGTCGTGCTCCACTTGGGGAAGGCAGCTTTGGCGGCACCCACGGCAAAGTCCACGTCCTGTGCATCGCTGTCGGGAGT
This sequence comes from Chitinophagaceae bacterium, assembly GCA_035914595.1. GTDB lineage: Bacteria > Bacteroidota > Bacteroidia > Chitinophagales > Chitinophagaceae > UBA1952. Next base: position 9,233 of record JAMIQN010000214.1, read on the forward strand.
TTGGCTATAGACAGCGCCGGTGGCGGGATTCACATTGTCTAACCACAATTCATTAATCGGGTCGCGGAAGGAGCCGCCGATATAATTCTGGATCCTTTCAGGAGCATGCAGATTCATGCGGCCAAAGGTAGGCGGGCTGCCAAGCGGTTGCAGCGGTGTGCCATCCCGCAGGGGTATTAATCCTTGCGCCGCCGATCCACCAATGTTTCCAGAAAGGAAGACGTGATGTCGTTCTGCTCAATGGCTTCCAGGCCTTCCAGTTGTTGCCATTGCAGTGCAGCGCCTTTCATCGCCTGCATAGCGATTTTTAAAAATGAAGAGCCGAAACTGATGCGCCGCACACCCAGTGCTTCCAACTTTTTGAGTGCCGGCACGCCGGGCAGCACCATGATGTTGACGGGAAGTCGGAACTCGTTGGTCAGTGTTTGGATATGCGCTTCGTCTTTCAGTAGGATGGGAAAGAGGCCATCGGCGCCCGCCTGCGCATAAGCCTTGCCCCGTCGCAGGCATTCCTGGAGCCTTGCTTCATGGTTCAGGGCAATGCCGGGCAGGTAGCAGTCTATGCGGGCATTTACAAACAGATTCATTTTCCGACGGGCTGCCACGCGTTTGATGAGCCGGATTTTCTGCACCTGCGTTTCAGTTGAAATCAGGGAATGGTCGGTCTTGTTGGAATCTTCGATATTGACGCCTACGATGCCCGTGTCCAGCAAGGCCTCCATGTGTTGCTCCAGCTCCACTTCGGTATGGGCATAGCCGCTTTCAATGTCGGCGGTGACCGGCAGCGAAACGGCCCGTACAATTCGGTCTATCTGCCGCAGCAGTGTATGAAACGAGATGCGCTCGCCATCCTGAAGGCCATGTGTGAGGGCAATGGCAGAGCTGGAAGTAGCCACGGCAGAAAAGCCCAGGTCCTGAAGCAGGGCCGCACCCAGAGGCTCCCAGATATTGGGAAGTACGAGCGGCCGGGGCCCGTAGTGGAGCTGATGAAAAGCCTCTGCGAATGCGGCTTGCTGCGTGTTCATGGATGCGTTGGAATAGAGGGTTCAGGCATTTGCTTTCTTTTTCAAAAAATTCCCAAACTCGAAAAGGCACCGGCCGGCGAAATCAGTTTTCAGAATAGACCGATTTCGTGGCTACTGCATTTCGGTTCCAGAAGTTGATTTGGTTGATGGTAAGAATCATCTGTGCAATCTGATGTTCGTTGAAATACTTGCGCAGCTCCTGAAAAGTTTCTTCCCGTACACCATGCTCCGAGATGCGGGTGACTTCTTCCGTCAGGGTCAGCACGGCACGTTCTTCATCGCTGAAATGAGGGCTTTCTTCCCAGGCAGAGAGCGCATAAATCCGTTGTTCGGTCTCGCCGGCTTTGCGTGCATCGGTGGTGTGCATAGCCAGGCAATAGGCGCATTTGTTGATTTGCGAAGCGCGGATTTTGATCAGCTCGCGCATCTGCCGAGGCACCTGTGATGTGGCGAGGTATTGCTCCATCGCAATGAGGATTTCAAAGGCTTTCGGTTCCAGTTCTTTGATGTTGAGTCGTTGTTTCATGATTGCCATTTTAGCCGCCAGGCATCAGGAAATACCATGCCGCAGCAGCCTGTTTTCAAAATCGGGTGAGGCCCGCAGGAAAGGCTAAAGGTGAAGCCTGTGCAGATTCAAAATCATGACGGCGCTCACAACTCAGGCTTGCAGCGGATGCCTGCGTTCTTCCACAATGGCGCCATCGCGCATCACCAGCGTGCGGTCCGTGCGGGCTGCCAGCATTTCGTTGTGGGTGATCAGCACGATGGTCTGTCTCAGCTCTTCGCGCAGCGACAAAAAGAGGTTGTGGATGTCTTCTGCGTTGGCCGTGTCGAGGTTGCCGGTTGGCTCGTCCGCCATCAGAATAGCCGGCTTGTTGATGAGGGCCCGGGCAATGGACACGCGCTGCGCCTCACCGCCCGACAGCTCCGAAGGCTTGTGATGAAGTCGCCCTCCGAGGCCTACTCTTTCCAGCAATACCGCCGCTGCCTGCATGCCTGCCCTGCGGCTTTTTCCGGCAATCCATTGCGGCAGTGCCACATTCTCCTGTGCGGTGAATTCGGGTAGCAAATGATGCTGCTGGAACACGAAGCCAAGGTGCTCATTTCTGAAATGTGCCTGACGGCGCCGGCTCAGGCTGAAAAGCTCTTGTCCGCGGATGCGCACATGGCCCTGGTCAGGTTTGTCGAGCGCACCAAGCAGATGAAGCAGGCTGCTTTTGCCCGCACCCGAAGGCCCGATGATGGCCAGCATTTCTCCTTCCGCTACTTCCAGCGATACATCACGAACCACCGTGAGCTTGCCGTAAGACTTGAAAAGGCGGGAGGCCTGAAGCATGATGCCGATCACAAAAAGATGGAACGGGGCGAAGTTGCAGTATTCAGTTTGGATAGGCGTTGCGCAAGTGATTTTGACGGTAATTGCGGCTACCGGCCGTGCTGCTCTTTTCATGAAATTGGAGCCATCCTTGCGACTGAAAATGTGGGAAGCACATTGCCGGAGGCAGGCATTTGTTAGCTCTGCGAAAACATTTGAAGCAGGCCATTTTTGAAAAACCTTTTCCCATACATTTGCCCGCGCTCACAACAAAAAATAATATTCATTTAAGATATGTTTTGGACTCTCGAATTGGCTTCGCATTTGGAAGAAGCCCCCTGGCCTGCGACGAAGGACGAACTGATTGACTACGCGATTCGCTCAGGGGCGCCGCTGGAAGTGGTAGAGAATCTGCAGGAACTGGACGACGAAGGCGAGATCTACGAAGGCGTCGAGGATATCTGGCCGGACTACCCCACGCAGGAAGATTTCTTCTTCAACGAAGACGAGTATTAGCCTCCATTTTCAAACCTGATTACACTTCTGCCCCGCATCTGTTGGGGCATTTTCTTTTTCAGCCCTTCACCAATTAAATGGCCTCAGCTCTCGCGCATCCGCTCCCAATGGGCGACGCCAATGGCCAGCTCATCATAGCCGATCTCCGGAGGCAAAGCATCTTTGAGCAGCCGCAGGCCCTGATTTCCCTGCCGCTCCAATGCGGCTCCAATCAGCTCCAGATGCGCCCTACTGAGCAGCGTGGCCGCAAGCAGTTCTCCGCTTCGCACAAAGTCTGCCGCATGTTGTGCAATGGTCTTGGGCGATAGGCGACGGATTTCAGCCACCTCCATCAGCGAATGACCCTGGCGAAAAAGCTCCAGAGATTTTCGTTGGGTGAGGCTCAGGCTGCCGTCGGGCTTGTTTGTGCGGCGGTGCGGACGCTTGGGCGCCTTTTCAGCCATCCGCGATTCCAGATGATGCGCTTCCGCAAAGGCGCATAACACCTCCAGAAAGTCCTTACCGTAGCGCCGCAGCTTCATGTCGCCGAAGCCGGAAATCTGAAGCAATTCTTCTTCGGTTTGTGGCAGGTATTGTGCCAGTTCCACCATCGTTGCATCTGAAAAAACGGTGAAAGCCGGCAGGCCCTGTGCATCGGCAATCTCTCTTCGGCGCGCCTTCACTTGGCTGAGCAATTCGGGATGCGCAGCAAGGGGCGTAGCAGGTGCGGGCTCGGCGGTGCTTTGGTTGAATTTCACTTTGCCCCGCAACAAATCCCAACTGGTATGGGTGAGTTGCAGCCGAATTTCATCTGTTCCTGAAGTCTGCAGAAAGCCCTGTTTTTCGAGCTCCTGAGCCAGCTTTTGCCACTCCGAACGACGCAGGCTCCTGCCCACGCCAAAAGTCTTCAACGCCTGATCGGCGGGCTGCACCACCGAGCGATCGCCCAACAGCAATGCAATGGCATATGGAAGGGATGGCTGGCCGCCCAGTCGCACTACCGCGGACAACAGTTTTTGCGCCTGCACGGTGGCGTCTGCCATGGGCTTTTGGCGCCGGCAGATATCGCAGGCCTCGCAGTGGTCGGGGGCTTCTTCGCCGAAATAATGAAGGATGTACTTGCGCCTGCATGTGCGTTGCCTGCAGTATTGCTCCATCTGCGTGAGCTTTTGCAGCAGGATATCGGACTGGGTTGGGTTGTCCGGAATATGGCAGAAGCTGCGCAGCTTGACGACATCGCTTTTGCCGTAAAAAAGGATCGCATCGCTGGGAAGGCCGTCGCGGCCGGCACGCCCCGTTTCCTGATAATAGCCTTCCATATTCTTAGGTATGGTAGCATGCATCACGAAGCGGACATTGCTCTTGTCAATGCCCATTCCAAAGGCAATCGTGGCCACCATCACGCGGACATCATCGCGCAGAAAGGCATCCTGTCGTTGTGCGCGCAGGGCAGCACTCAGCCCCGCATGATACGCCTCTGCACGAATGCCGGCCGCCTTCAGCTCGTCGGCCATACGCTCCGTATCGGTCCGCGACAGGCAGTAGATGATGCCGCTGTCATCGGGATGCGTATGCAGGTAATCGAGGATTTTAGGCAGGTAGTCTTGCTTCGGCTCGACGCGGTAAAAAATGTTGGGCCTGTTGAAGGAATGCTCAAATAGGGCGGCGTGGTTCAGGTGTAGCCGTTGGATAATATCATCGCGGGTGAGGGCATCGGCCGTAGCCGTCAAAGCCACGATGGGCACGGCAGGGAAGCGGCTTTTCAGCGCACCGAGGATCAGATATTCCGGCCGGAAATCGTGGCCCCATTGCGAGATGCAATGCGCTTCGTCAATCGCCACCATGGCCAGGCCAGCCGCCCCAAGCTGGTCAATAAAGCGGGCCTCACCTACCAGCCGCTCCGGGGCTACGTACAGCAGTTTCAGCTCATGCCGAAGCATTTTTTGTATCACTGTTTGTTGCTCCGCCGGACTCTGCGATGAATTGAGGAAAGCTGCCGCAATACCATTTTGCTGTAGGGCATCCACCTGATCTTTCATCAATGCAATGAGTGGCGAAACGACTACCGTCAGTCCTTGAAGAAGTAAGGCAGGAAGCTGATAGCAGATGCTCTTTCCACCACCCGTGGGCATCAGCACCAAGGCATCTCTACCCGAAAGAATATGGCGGATGATGGCCTCCTGGCCGGGCCGGAAACTGCGATAGCCAAAATGTCGGTGTAAGGCTTCAAGCAAGAAGGTTTCGGACTGCACACTCATTTCCTTTCCGTCGGTGTCAAGAGCCTTCGAAATAAGGAGAAGTTTGGCAGACGCTTCTGAAATAAGGCTCTCAGGCACTCACGAAGCTCTGGATGATCATCGTGGAAGCTTCGGTGCCCAAAGGCTCATCAAAAGCTTCTGTGATGATGTCGCTACTGAGGCCTGTGCGCTGTGTAAGGTCCACGCCTGCCTGCAGGGTATTGCTTTCGCCGGCATACACACTCGGGATGGGCGGGTTGGCCATGCCACTATTCAGTTGGGTAATCCAGGGTTGCAGATTCGCGAAGCCATTTTCCTGTCGCATCTGGCGCAGCCGCGCTGCATGTCGCCCTTCTACCGACTGCACTTCCAGGCTTCCCTGAAGGATTTCATTATGGCCCATAAGCTCCGGCAGCAGGCCTTTGTAGAACCTTACGCCCAGGTCGCTGAGGGTTTGTGCCATTTCCAAAAAGGCCGCATAGCTGCGAAACACATTGCCGTAAGGCCCCGTGCCCGAGCCATGCCCGCCGGAGAAGTCGAAGACGTTGGGCACACCATCGGCGCTGCCGCCCGCAGAGGTGAGCATCAGCCCGACAAAGTCAACATGGGCGGCTTCATTATCGGCGATGAGGTGCAGGGCCTGCAGGTCTGCCGTTCGCGCAGCAGGTATGAGGCCGGGTGTGTTGAATGCTTTTTTATAAAAAGCAGATTCGAGCCGCTCGAAGGTCAGTGCCAGGCGCAGCAGGTCGGTGACGGATTCGTTGGCCTTTGCATTCGCCTTTTGAAAGACGCCGCTCAGCACAACCGGCATGGAAGCCAGAGCCAGCCGGGGCATCCATTGGCGCAGTACGCCGCGCCGCGAAGAGAGACGGCTGAGGTCTTCTATAGATGTTTTAGCGAGTGTATGAACGAGCTTTTGAATATTCATTGCAAAGAATGCTTCGGGGATGAATCAGGCAGTTTTTAGAAGGTCGGCGTTCAGTTCTTTCACGAAGAATTTCTTGGAGGCATCCAGCACCTGCTGTGGCGTCTGTGCATTGTCAATTCGGGAAACAGGATTCAGCACCGAGGTATCCGCAAAAGAACCGGCAGTGATTAGCTCTCGCAGCACAGAGGCATGGCGCGCTTCCACCGATTCCATCTTGGCGGAAAGCCCCAGCCAACCAGCATCTCGGAAGTAAACGCCGATGCCATTGTAGGCAGCCACAGCCAGGTCTTTGAGGTCGCGGGCCACATGCAATACCGCATCGCGACTGTTAAAATCAATGGAGGAAAAATTGAACTCGAGAGTGCTGATGGCGCCGTTGCCCAGGGCCGCTTCGAGGGCCGCCGCATGTGCCTGATCATGGTTGCCCATCGCAAGCAGCCATGCCTGTTCGTGAGTGCTGATGCCGGTATAGGGTGCGGCGTTGAGCTTCGCAAAAAAGGCGACTTCAAGTTGCTCGAAAGCGCAGAGATAATTCAAAGCGCCAATGTCGTCGGCACCGAGCGGAATGCGTCCGTCCGGCTGCGGGGCATCCTCATCCGGTTTGCAACTATTGCTCAAAAAGGCAAGCCCGCTGAGCGCCGTAGCATAGGCCACAAAACGCCGGCGTGACACGGGATGGGAAGGCCCCGGCATCGTATCAGGCATGATTGGAATTCTTTTTAGGAGCCTGAATTTACAGGCTTGCGACAGGATGGATACAGGGTGCCTGAAAGCAAAGTGTTCGTTATTGTCAAGTGTTTGCGGAATGCTGTTAATAACCTGTGTATTCAAGGCCCTGGCCGGATAGGCTCCCTTGCGGCTGCCTGTATCTTTATGACGCACCAACA
>JAMIQN010000215.1:0-9665 GCA_035914595.1 Chitinophagaceae bacterium
TCACGCCTTTGAGGTGCGATGTAGCCATCCTGATCTTGGCCGTTGTTTCCTGTAGGTCAAACAAGGTTCGGCCGCAGGAAGGGCAGGAGATGTATTCCGTTTTGGAAATGCGTGTACGAGCCGCCTGCAGGATTGAAAATGCCGTGTTGTTGAGGAACTGATGGTTATTGTTGACCGGCAGATAGGTGCGACCCGTAGCCCGATCGTTTGTCAGCTTCGCAGAGTCGTTGATCAGCCACAGCCCGTCTCCGATGCCGTCCAGCAGCAATGCTCCGGTGTCTGCCGAAAAGTCAATGAGCTGGCGGTCTACCGTGTTGCTTTGGCTTTCGGCAACCAGTATGACCGGCGTCTTGACAGCTTCTTTTTCCAGCCGATGCATCAGGTCCCGAATGCTGCGCGTTGGCTGTGCATCTTTGGACTGAATGCACAGCACCGCCGCAGGGTCGCCGGCAATACGCAAAGCATCTTCCGTAGCCTGTTCATTATCGGCGTTCAGGAGCACGAAGTTGAGTTTGGGGTGATGCTGCGATGATGCAAGAAAGTCCTGGCTGTTGAAGAGGGGAAAGTGCCGCACCAATTCGGGCTGAGCCTGCCAAACAGAAGCATTGCAGATGACGCTCAGTGTGCCCGGAAGCGGAAAGGGAAGGCTCTTGTTACCGGTATAGAGGTAGTCTGCGGCGGCATCGTCGAGGTTCCATTTGTCGAGCGTAGCATCGTAGCGATAGCCGATAACCTGAAGCGCCTCGGGCGTCAGTTCCGGCTCTTGGCTGAAGTCGGCAATGACAACCGGCACGCGCCGACCACCCATATTGTGGATCGTGATGGTTTCTCGTCGCTGATACGTGGCCCGGCGACGACTTCCCATGCCTCCCTTGTATGGTGCCAGTTCCGTGGGAAGGGATGCATATCGGTTGACGATATCACGGCAAACGGGTAGTTCAAATTCAGGGTCTTCGGTGAGCGACACACGGATCGTATCGCCAATGCCTTCTTCCAATAAAGTGCAAATGCCCATGGCGCTTTTGATGCGGCCATCTTCACCATCGCCGGCTTCCGTGACGCCCAAATGCAGCGGATAGCATTCACCAAAGGCGGTCTGCATTTCGCGCACCAGCATTCGGTAGGCCTGTACCATCACCTGAGGGTTCGAGCTTTTCATGGAAAGCACGATCTGATGGTAGTTTTCATCACGCGCAATGCGCAGGAATTCCATCGCACTTTCCACCATGCCCAGCGGCGTGTCGCCATAGCGGCTCATGATGCGGTCAGAAAGGGAGCCGTGATTCGTACCAATCCGCATCGCCGTTCCATATTCCTTACAGATTCGAACGAGGGGGGAGAAGCGCTCCCTGATCCGGTCTATCTCTGCCTGGTATTCTGCGTCTGAATATTCGATGTGGTCAAACTTCTTCTTGTCCACATAATTACCCGGATTGATACGCACCTTTTCGATGATGCGGGCAGCGATTTCGGCTGCGTTTGGAGTGAAGTGGATGTCGGCAACCAACGGCGTTTGATAGCCGGCGGCCCGAATAGCCTTCTTGATTTCAAGTAAGTTTTCTGCCTCCTTCTTGCTGGGCGCTGTGATGCGAACCAGCTCTGCACCCGCTTCGATGCAGCGAATGCTTTGGGCCACGGTGGCGGCGGTGTCCATCGTGTCGGTGGTGGTCATTGTCTGAATCCGGACGGGATGACCGGCGCCAAGAAGCAGGTTGCCTACGCTCACTTCGCGCGTCAGGAGTCGCTGATAAGATTTGGATTGCAGCATTTGCACACAAAATTAGCGGACACCCAAAGGCTGCCATCTAAGACAGGATACGCACCGGCTATTTTTGCGCTTCATGCGGTGCACCACGGCCGGCAGCTCGCCTGCTCCTGTTTTTTTCCGGAAGACCTTACGCCGATGGTGCTGCAAGAGCCTGCGCATGAAAAGCTGCGTTTCTCTGTTGTTGCTTTTCTGTGTTCTTGGATTCAATCCTCCTGCCGCCTCCGGACGAATTGATCCGGCGAAATGGGGCTTGAGTTTTGGTGCGGCGGACTCGTTGGCAATTGCACAGGCAGGCTATCATACCCGCGACAGCCTGCTTCATTTTCTGCCCGCCCAGCGAATCATCTACGTGAAGATGGAGCCGCCACACCCTTTCGAAAATGCAGCTCCTGATTTCTACCTTCTTTGTTTTCTCTGCCTGCTGTTGGGCCTCATTCGCTACCGCGAGCCGCGCTATTTCTCCTTGCTGTTGGGCGCATTCAGAAACGCTGGCTCCGGGCGACAATGGCAGGATATGCTTCGTGCTTCAGCGCTCCCTAATCTGGGAATGAACCTGTTTTTTGCCGTGGTGGCGGGTGCTTATATCTTTTACATTTCCGGAGGCAGGGAAAGCCGCTTGTTAGGCGGTCGAGGACCGCTGCTACTGCCCTTGCTCATTGGCAGCATGATGCTCGTGTATGCCGGGAAATATCTCATTCTTCGCTTCAGTGGCTGGGCCTTTCGTGTGAAGCCCATTGCCGATGAATACCTCTTTCATGTGTTTCTGGTGAACAAGATTCTGGGGATCGTATTGCTGCCATTTGTGGTGCTGATTGCATTCACCGGCAACGAATGGAGAGAACCCCTGGGAATTGTTTCCGGTGTTGTTGCGGTTGCGCTGATTTGCCTGCGTTATTTGCGCTCCTGGCCTGCTTTTCAGGCCTTAGTTAAGGGCTCAAGGTTCCACTTTTTAACTTACCTTTGCGCCTCCGAAATCCTGCCTATGGCGGTTTTGGTGAAATGGCTGTTGCAGTTGTTGCGCTGATTCGTCCCAAAAACGGAGGCCACCTGCAACCTAACCTTCCGTAGATCCACACATGGCTAAAGCTGTACAAGCGAAGAATAGTAAAGGTGCGGAGACCAGGGCGAAAAGCGCCGCAAAGCGCAAACCCTTAGCTACTGCTAAGGCCTCTGTTTCCGCGAAGCCAGCAACAAAAAAATCCGCCAAGCCGGCTGCCACCGCGAGTAAGTTGGCGAAGGGTAAGGCAACGAAAGCTGCGAAGCCTGTCGCGAAGGCGACGGCAAAGCCCGCAACGAAGAAGGCTGCTGCTCCGGCTAAGAAGATAACAGCCAAGGCGCCTGTGGCTGCAACGAAAAAAGCCAAGGGTAGCTCCCAATCTGTTAGCAAAACGGTAGTTGCTAAAACGAAAAAAGCTGCCGTGTCAAAGGCTCCAGCCCAGTCTGCTCCGCCGATTAAAAAGTTGCATCGGATCCTCATCACACAGCCACGTCCGGAAGGCGATAAGAGCCCCTATTTTGACCTGGCCCGCAAGTATGGTTTGGAGTTGGACTTCCATCCTTTCATTCGTGTGGAAGGGGTCAGTGGGCGCGATTTCCGCCGCCAACGCGTGGATGTTGGTGAGTTTAGTGCCATCATTTTTACCAGCCGGAGCGCCGTAGATCACTTCTTCCGCATCATGGAGGAAATGAAAGTGAAGGTGAGCCAGGAGATGAAATACTGCTGTATCACAGAAGCTGTCGCGCTCTATCTCCAGAAGTTTATTCTTTACCGGAAGCGCAAGGTTTTCTATTCGGCAGATGGCTCTACGCAAGGTCTTTTCGACGTCATTGCGAAGCACAAGTCAGAAAAATATTTGCTGCCCAGCTCTGAAAGTGGCAAGACGGAAATCCACAATTACCTCGGCAAGATGGGCATCCCCTATGCGGAAGTGACGCTCTACCACACCGTCAGCAACGACATCTCTTCCGTGATGAAGAATGCCGGCTACGATATGATGCTGTTCTTCTCGCCATTTAGTGTGCAGACCTTGGTTACCCACAATCCCAAATTCAAACAAAATGGGATGTTGGTGGGTGCCTTCGGCCCGACGACGGCAAAAGCGGTGGAAGACGCAGGCTTGAGGCTGGATGTAAAAGCCCCTGCACCCAATGCACCCTCAATGGTGGCTGCGTTGGAGCAATATCTGGCGGTCTCCAATTCAAAATAGGATAGAAAACGCTCGGTGTTTTGCCCGAAGGGACGCTATGATACCAGCCTTTTCATTCAGGCGATTTCTGAGCTGTCTTGATGAGGAACGATTCATTTCCCTGTAGGTTTGTGCGCTTGCCTGTCCCCAGTTTTTCATGAATGCTAGTGCGGCGAAATCTCGCCGGTTTGTTCTGCGTGCCATCTTCATCGGTATGGGCCTGGTGTTGCTCATCCGGCTCCTATTTCTTCAACTTTTTGAGCCGAAGTATAAGATCATGGCCGCTGACATCACCATCTATCGGCAGGTAGTCTATCCGCCCCGTGGTGTTATATATGATCGGAAAGGGCGCGTGATGGTGTACAACGAAGTGGTGTATGACCTCCAAATGACCGCCAGCAATGTGCCGCGCCATTTTGATTCCTCTACCCTCTGCGACATCCTTGGAATAGATGGCGCCACTTATCACACCCAGTATGAAAAGGCTAAGTGGAGTAATGGCCCCATGCGCCCCGGCACTTTTTTGGCGCAACTCACGCCGGAACAGACGGCCCGTTTTGGTGAAAACCGCTATTCCTTCCCGGGGTTTGATTTGGTGGAACGAAACATCCGCAGCTATCCGGAACCACATGGAGGCGCCTTTCTCGGTTACATCGGCGAAATCTCGCCACGCATGCTCAACAAGTTTCGTTTTCTCAGTTATCAGCCGGGCGATTATGTGGGGCTGGACGGGCTGGAGCTTTCTTATGAAGAAGTGCTGCGCGGTCAGCGTGGGGTGTATTTCCGTGAGAAAGACAACTTCAATCGCCCACGTGATTCTTATATGAAAGGGAAGCTGGACACACCTGCGCAGGCGGGCCGTTCTCTACAGCTTTATGTGGACCGTGAACTCCAGAAATACGGTGAGGAGCTGATGCAAAACAAACTCGGTTCCATCGTTGCCATTGACCCTACGACCGGTGGCATTCTGGCAATGGTTTCCTCTCCCGGTTATGACCCCAACCTGCTTCGTGGCGCGGACCGTGCCCGAAATTTTGCGGCCTTGTACAAGCTCCACACGAAGCCACTCTTCAACCGCGCGATGAAGGCCTTCTACAATCCAGGCTCCAGCCAGAAGCCTATGACCGCTATCATCGCACTCAAAGACGGAGTCATCACGCCTTCCTATGGCTATCCCTGCCGCGGCGGCTATACCCTTTGCGGACGCTTCATTGCCTGCACGCACAGCAACCCGGGTCATGCGGCGAACCTTCGGTTGGCACTTGCGAATTCATGCAACTCTTACTTCTGCCATATCTATCGGCTCAGTGTGGATGCGCCCAAGTTTGGCGGAGTGAAGAAGGGATTGCATAATTGGTACGAACAGATGTACTCGTTCGGCTTTGGACATCCCACGGGTGTTGACCTTCCCTATGAAGTAGGCGGCACACTTTACGACACGGCTCAGTACAACAAGATGTATCACGGTGCCTGGAATTCCTGCACGAACGTGTATATCGGCATGGGGCAGGGCGAACTGGCAGAGACACCGCTACAGATGGCCAATGGCATGTGCATTATTGCCAATCACGGTTATTACTACACACCACATTTGGTTCGCGCGATTGCGAATAACCCAAAAGACCCTGTGCTGGCACCTTATCTTATCAAACATCGGGTGGCTAACATACCTGACACACTGTTCAAGATTGTAGGCCTGGGCATGATGGATGTGGTGAATCACGGCACAGGCACCGTGGCACGGATAGATGGTGTGGAAGTCTGTGCCAAGACAGGTACAGTAGAGAACTACGCAATGATAAATGGCAAGCGAACGAAGCTGCAAAACCATTCCATGTTTGTTGCGTTTGCTCCTCGGGTGAACCCGAAAATTGCCATTGCAGTTGCTGTGGAAAATGCAGGTTATGGTGCTACCTGGGCCGGCCCGATAGCCTCGCTGATGATTGAGAAATACCTCAACGATACAATTGCGGCAGCCCGCAAACCTCTTGAAACGCGGATGATGAACGGAAAGGTTATCAACTATCGGCAGGTAGCCATCATTGACTCGACGCAACGTGTGCGATACGAGGAATACCGCCAGCGAAAATTGAGGCGGGTTGCCGAAGCTGACAGCCTGAAACGGGCACAGGATTCTGTTCTGTTTTTCTGGTACGTCAACAAATATTTGATGAAGGGAAAGAAGTAGCCTATGCCCAGCTCTGTTCGTCCTCTTTTCGCGCGGCTTGATGCACTCACGCTGCTGCTGTATTTCATCCTTGTCAGCATTGGGCTGGTAGCCGTGTTTTCAGTGGAATATCACAGCACTGATGCAGGCGTTTTCGTCTTGGGGAAGAACTATACTAACCAAGCTATTTTCCTTGGCATCTCGTTGTTTGTCGGTTTCGTCATCGTGCTGACAGATAGCAAGGCCTTTGCTTCTATCTCGTTTCTCTCTTACCTCTTCGGCATCGTCTTGCTGGTAGCAACCATTTTTTTGGGTAAGAATGTGAAGGGGTCGCACTCCTGGCTAAGCCTGGGCCCGGTGGCCTTTCAACCCGGTGAAGTCTGTAAGATTTTTACCTCGCTGGCCCTGGCAAAATTTCTTTCGCTCACAGAAACGGATTTTTCCAGACTCAAAGACCGTCTCATTGCGTCGGCTCTGGTATTGGTGCCGGCAGCGATCATCGTGTTGCAAAGCGAGACCGGCCTTGCCTTGGTTTATTCCGCTTTCTTCCTGGCTATGTACCGCGAAGGCCTGCCCAACGGCATCCTCATTGGCGGCTTCTCTTTTATTGCGCTGGCAATCGCAAGTCTGCTCCTGCCTCAGTTGACGCTCTTTCTAATTCTGACAGGTCTCGCCGGATTAGCCATCGGCCTCACCTGGAAGCATTTTCGAATTCACTCAACGCTTCGATGGGTAATCCTCGGTTCGTATATCGTAGCGATTTTGTTTTCTCAGGTGGCAGTGCCTTTTGCTTTCAAACATGTGCTGCATCGCTACCAGACTGAGCGCATCTATGCCATGCTGGGACAGGAAGTTCCAGAGGCCTATTTGCCCGCCGATGAACAGGGCGAAGAAGCGGAAACTTCAAAGAAGAAGGACAATAACTACAACGTCACACAGTCCAAGATTGCGATTGGTTCCGGAGGCCTGATGGGCAAGGGCATCCTGAATGGCACCTCTACAAAAAATGGATTCGTTCCGGAGCAGCATACAGATTTCATATTCTCGTCAGTGGCTGAGCAGTTTGGCTTTGTGGGTAGTGCCACACTGGTGTTGCTGTATGTCCTGCTCATGTTGCGCATCACCTTCCTGGCAGAGCGGCAGCGCTCAACCTTCAGCAGGGTATATGCCTACTGCGTAGCCTCCATTCTGTTTGTGCATTTTGCTATCAATATTTCAATGACCATCGGGCTGGCACCTGTGATCGGAATCACGCTTCCTTTCCTTTCCTATGGCGGATCTTCGTTGCTTTCTTTCTCCATTCTCATCTTCATTCTCCTGCGCCTGGATGCAGACCGGCAAGTGCTGATCCGCTGATTTCTTTTAGCATGCTCGCGCAAAGGCGACAGAGCTTTTGATTCGACTTTTATCCATGATTTTCCCCCTCTCTGAAGGCAGCTTTAGCATTGGCTACGACAAGGTTTTTGTTCCCTTCAATACAGAAACGGACATCCTCACCGACCGGCCCACCGGCTCTCTGCTGGTCGAAGTGCAGCCTTTTTTGCTCAAGCTGGACGCAGATCTGATACTACTTGATACGGGGCTTGGCTTTTCGAATCCCGACGGCACCATGCAGCTTCACGCCAACCTGCGCGCACACGGATTTGAGCCGGACCGGATAAACAAAGTGCTGCTCAGCCATCTTCATAAAGACCACGCGGGAGGCTTGCTGCATCAGTCGGGGGGCGTGCTGCGGCCTTCATTGCCCAATGCGCAATACTTCATTTATCGGCCTGAGGCTGATTATGCACTTGCTACCGGCTATCCTTCTTACCATCCGGACGAAATAGAGCCACTTTTTGGCTCGGGACAGGTCGTATGGCTGGATGGCGAAGGCGGTGCGATTGATGAGCGGATTACCTTTCGTCGTAGTGGCGGCCATTGTCCGCAGCATATCGTTTTCTGGATTCGTGATGGCAGTGAAATGATCTTTTTTGGAGGTGACGAAGCGCCACAGCTACGCCAGCTCAAGATGAAGTACGTGGCCAAATATGATTATGACGGGCATCTTGCCATGGAAATGCGCGCACAATGGGCTGAAGAAGGTGCGCTCGACGGCTGGCAATTCCTCTTTTATCACGACATCAAAGTGCCCGTAGCAAAGCTGCCCAGGCCTTAGTGGCTGCGGGTTCAGGCCTTGCCTGAAAATGAAAGCCGCCTCCGAAAATGGAGACGGCCTTCCCACCAAAACACTATGGTATGAGGACGCTACCGTTTGCGTCGGTTGCGTAATTGCTGCAGCAAAAGGCGGCGGAAATCGTGCTCGGCTTCGTAGAGCGTGGCAAGTTGCTGCGGCGAGATGACCTGCAGCATTTGGTCTTTGTATTTGCGATTGATGGTGAGCAGTTGCTGTTGAAAATCGAGCCTATCGTCAATGAGTTGGTTGGCGGCGTCATCATCCTCAGGAGAGCCGCTGCGTAGTTTATCCCGAAGGGCGCGCCGTGCATTTCTCACATCAGCTTCGTAGCGGTCATAGATGGGCCAGAAGGCAGCAGCCTGTTGCGGGCTCAGTCGCAGCCGGTCTGTGAGGTAACCCACCTTGATGGCATGGATGCGCTCGCCGGCTCGGGCACGTGGCTGAGCCTTTGCACCCATACAACAGGTAAGGAGCAGCAGCAACAGGCAAAAAAGTCGTTTCATGATACTATCGGTTTATAGGGGCCTGGCATTTTCATTTTTCGAAGGCAAATCACCGCCGTCATTGAGATATTGTTCGATGTCGTTGGTTGAAATTTCCGGCAGTTGCATCTGGCTTGGAGCCAGCGATTCCAAAGCCCCGTCATCAAATTCATCCATGTGCCACTCCACATAGCTGATAAGTGTGTTGGCATCCAGTTGAGATAAGCGGCGAGCGGCAACAGCATCCGGCGTATGTGTGTCGTAATAACGATAAGTGCCGAGGCTAAAAGTCAGCAGCAACACGGCAGCCACGGCGGCTCCTGCCCACTGGCGCCAAGCCGGCACGAAGGAGATGGTTCTTCCTTTCGCACTACTCAGGGTTGCTGCGTCCTGTAAGTTTTCTGCAAGGCGCTCGAAATAGTCGGCAGGTACATGATAGGGCAGCTCTTTGCCGACAGGCACCTGAGGCTCCTGTGCAGCAGCGGTCAGTCGCTCCGCCAGATGATTAAAGTAGCCACCCGGCGTAGCAAAAGGCAAGGATTTCGGCAACGAGGCAGTGGGAACGATTTCCTCTTGAGCCACCTTCACTCCTGAAACAAGCCGGTCTGCGAGCGTATCGAAATAAGATTCCGGGACGGAATAGGGGAGTTGTTGTGGGAGATCAGAGGTAGTTGGATCTTCCATACCTGCAACACAGACGCCCGTGCTCAACCTTTCCGCCAAACCGTCGAAATAGCCTTCCGGCACGGCAAACGGAACCTGGCTGCTCCAAGCTGCGAGTCGGCTCTGCAGGTCTTGCAATTCGGCTGCTATTTCTGCCTTGCGGGTCATGATGCTGAGATGTACGAACTATGTTTCGGTTTAAAGAGGTGCATTCATAAAATAT
>JAMIQN010000216.1:0-8155 GCA_035914595.1 Chitinophagaceae bacterium
ATCTGGATGATAAAGAATACGCAGTCGTAAATCGGAATGGCACCTTCCATCTTCGTACGCTCGGAAAGGTTGAAAAATCACCGGCCATCCAAAAGTTGGAACTGCGCCTGGACGAAATTGAAAAGGGCGGTTACGAGCATTACATGCTGAAGGAAATTCATGAGCAGCCGCGCGTCATTGCAGATGCCATGCGCGGTCGCATGAGTGCTGCCGAAGGATGGATTAAGATGGGTGGAGTGGAAGAATATGCTGCCCGCATCAGCAAGGCAAAACGCTTCATCCTGACGGCCTGCGGCACCTCCTGGCATAGTGCCCTGCTGGGTGAATACCTGATTGAAGACATCGCGCGCGTGCCCGCTGAAGTGGAATACGCCTCTGAGTTTCGATATCGCAATCCCATTATTACGGCAAACGATGTTGTGATTGCCCTGTCGCAAAGCGGCGAGACGGCAGACACGCTTGCTGCAATGGAAATGGCGAAAGAGCGGCAGGCCTTGATTTATGGCATCTGCAACGTCATAGGCTCTTCAATTCCACGACTGAGCCATGCAGGCTCTTACACCCATGCCGGCCCTGAAATTGGCGTGGCTTCTACCAAAGCGTTTTCCAACCAGGTGGTCATCCTGACGCTGATTGCCCTGCACATTGCTCAGTACAAAGGCACGGTGGCTACCTCCAAGCTGCGCGAGATTCTCTATGAAATGGAGCATCTCCCCGAAAAGATTGAAGAAGCCCTGAAGACCGATGCGCAGGTGCGTGAGATCGCCAAGATTTACAAAGACTCGAATAACTTCCTCTACCTCGGTCGCGGCTACAATTTTCCGGTGGCACTGGAAGGCGCACTGAAACTGAAAGAGATTTCCTACATCCACGCGGAGGGATATCCGGCTGCTGAAATGAAGCACGGCCCCATCGCCCTGATAGATGAAAACATGCCGGTAGTGTTCCTCTGCACGAATGCTTCCGCTTATGAAAAAATCATTTCCAATATTCAGGAAGTGAAGGCGCGCAAAGGCCATATCATTGCGGTCGTTAACAAGGTGGATGAACAAATCAAGGCCTTGGCAGACCACATCATCGTAGTACCTGAAACCGCTGAAATCCTTAGCCCGCTTGTGACCATCGTGCCGCTACAGCTCCTGGCCTACCACATCGCAACCCTGCGCGGCTGCAATGTGGATCAGCCCCGCAACCTCGCTAAGAGTGTCACGGTGGAGTAGCCAATCGCTGGAATCAATGAAGAAGGCGGCCACAAGCCTTTGCCAACACCAACTCATGAGCACGGAACCGGCAACCGTATTTGAAGGAAAAACGCATTTCAATGGCAGGGAATGCCCGCCGATTACTACGCTCTTTTCCATCTTGCCGAATTTTTCTTTTGCTCCCGGCAACAACTTTCTTCATCGGAAAGGCCAGCTTGGTGCATCGTTCTATTTTTTCCGCTAATTCCTGACTTCCCATCATGCCATATTTATTCACTTCCGAATCTGTATCCGAAGGCCATCCTGATAAAGTAGCAGACCAAATCTCTGACGCACTCGTTGATAATTTTCTTGCCTGGGATCCGCACTCCAAAGTGGCCTGCGAAACCTTGGTAACGACCGGTCAGGTAGTGTTGGCCGGCGAAGTGAAAAGCAAGACGTACATAGACGTGCAGCAGGTAGCCCGCGATGTGATTCGTCGTATCGGCTACACGCGCAGTGAGTATATGTTCGAAGCAAATTCCTGCGGAGTGCTTTCGGCCATTCATGAACAAAGCCCCGATATCAATCAAGGCGTGGAGCGCGCCGCACCCGAAGAGCAGGGAGCCGGCGATCAGGGAATGATGTTTGGCTATGCCACCAACGAGACGAAGAGCTATATGCCCTTGGCTCTGGACCTCGCCCATTGTCTCCTTCAGGAATTGAGCAGCATCCGTCGCGAGGGCGCCTACATGACCTATCTGCGGCCCGATGCCAAGAGCCAGGTAACCCTTGAATACGACGACAACAACAAACCCTCCCGCATTGATGCCATCGTCCTTTCCACCCAGCATGATGAGTGGGATGATGACCAGACAATGCAAAATCAGATTGCGCGCGACGTCATTGAAATCCTGATTCCGCGGGTGCTACGCAATCATCCCGAATATGCGCCGCTCTTTGACGGCAATATTCAATACCACATCAACCCCACTGGCAAGTTTGTGATTGGTGGGCCGCATGGCGACACGGGCCTGACCGGCCGCAAGATTATCGTGGACACCTACGGCGGCAAAGGAGCGCATGGCGGTGGCGCCTTCTCAGGCAAAGACCCCAGCAAAGTGGACCGCTCTGCAGCCTACGCCACGCGTCATATCGCCAAGAACCTCGTGGCTGCCGGCGTGTGTGACGAAGTGCTGGTGCAGGTGAGCTATGCCATTGGTGTGGCCCAGCCGATGGGCCTTTATGTGAATACCTACGGCAGCTCGAAAGTGGGATTGAGCGATGGCGAGATTGCACGCAAAACCCTTGAGGTTTTTGACATGCGCCCCTACTTCATTGAGCAGCGCCTCAAGTTGCGTCAGCCGATGTACAGCGAGTGTGCAGCCTACGGACACATGGGCCGCACGCCGGAAGTGGTGAACAAAGTTTTCAGGAATGGAAATGGCGACAGCAAATCCGTAGAAGTAGAGCTGTTCACCTGGGAGAAGTTGGATTACGTAGCCCGCGTCAAGGAAGCATTTGGCCTTGCCTAAGGACAAAATGGATCCTTCAATAAGCTGTAGGCCGTTCAGGCCATCCCGCAAAGGGTGAATTGTAGTGCGTGATGAGGAATGGCATTCGACCCCTCTGAGGTCGTTACCCTTATTGGGTGTTCTCTTGCTACAAACCTTTGAACCCTCCGGGTTCATTCTTGGACGATGCCTTTTGAAGCCAGTGAAATTGCCCATCCACGAATGATGTGGACCCACGTCGGTCTATTGCTTGACGCGGAACAGCATCCCGGAGGGATGGCAGGTTTGTAGTAAAACCGAACGCTCGAAAAATCCTTCGCCTATCCGCCCCAACGATATCCATCCACCTGCAATCCTGCCAACTGCAAAACCCGTTGAACTACTGTATCTGCGGCCTCTTCCAAAGTCTGCGGACGGCTGTAAAACGATGGGCTGGCCGGGCAAATTATACCGCCCGCTTCGGTAACACTGGCCATGTTGCGAATCTGAATCAGATTGTAAGGTGCTTCGCGAACCACACAAATCAGGCGCCGCCTTTCTTTCAACATCACGTCCGCTGCGCGTGAAATAAGGTCGTTGGATATGCCGGCAGCAATGCGGCCCAGCGTGCCCATACTGCAGGGACAAATGATCAAGGCATCAAAGCCGGCAGAGCCCGACGCGAAAGGCGCAAAAAAATCCTGCGTGCCCCAGCACTTAAATGGGAATGACTGAAAATCGTCGTGGCCCAGTTCCTGCTGCCAAACGGTACGCGCATTTTCGCTCCAGCAGAGATGAACTTCGGCCGGACTTTCACGCAGGTGGCGAAGGAGCTGCTGTGCGTAGATGGAGCCGCTTGCACCGGTGATGGCGACCGCAATTTTTGAGGCTTGCATAACAGTAGGAGCGGCCAAAGCTAAAGGCTGCTTCACGTAATTTCGGAAACCTCAAACCGTGCCTGAAATCATGAAGAATTGGCGTGCTGTGCTCTTTGTTTTCCTCCTTGCAGCGATGCCTGCACTAAGCCGCGCACAGGAAAAAGAAGAGATCCACTGGATGAACCTGGACGAGGTGCAGGTGGCGATGAATAAGGAACCGAAGAAGGTTTGGATAGATGTTTATACGGACTGGTGCGGCTGGTGCAAGCGCATGGACAAAACAACCTTCGAAAACCCCAACGTCATTCGGTATATGAATGCGCATTTCTATGCCGTGAAGCTGAATGCAGAGCAGCGCGGGGATATCCGTTTTGGTGGTGTCATGTATCATGCCGACCCTTCGGACCGCACCCATCCCTTTGCGAAGCAACTGCTGCATGACCACCTCTCTTATCCTACCAGCGTTTTCATGGAAGAAGAGTTTCGCTCGCCACAACTCATCCCCGGCTATCAGGACGTGAAGACGATGGAGCTTATCCTGAAATATCTCGGAGAGAATTATTACAAGAAGGTACCCTTCCAGCAATATCAGGCAAGCTTCAAGCCTGAGTGGAATTAAGTTGATACTAATTCGCTGCTTTGTGACGTCCTCCTAATTTATTGGCTGCATCCACTGCGGGGTCATACTTACGCTCGCCGGCCACTACGTGCTTCATTTCTTTTTGAAAGAAAGCACAGGCTTCCTGCAGGCCGCATTCTTCACATTTAGGACGACGCGCCACACATACATAGCGGCCATGAAGGATGAGCCAGTGATGTGCGCGATGCACCAGATCCTTCGGGATGAATTGCAGCAACTGTTGCTCGGCCTGCAAGGGTGTGTGGGCGTGTAGCGTCAGACCGATGCGCGCAGCGACGCGAAACACGTGCGTGTCCACCGCCATATTGGGTTGCGACCACACCACAGAAGTGATGACGTTTGCCGTCTTCCGGCCCACGCCGGGCAAGGTTTGCAGCTCTTCGATGGTTTGCGGGACCTGGCCTTCAAAATGCTCCATGAGCCGTTGCGCCATGCCGATGAGATGCCGCGTCTTGTTGTTGGCAAACGAAACCGATTTGATGATTTCATTCAAATCTTCAAACCGGGCGTGGCTCAAATTGGCTGCATCGGGATAGGCTTTGAACAGTGCCGGTGTCACCATGTTCACGCGCTTATCCGTGCATTGTGCAGAGAGAATGACGGCTACCAGCAGTTGATAGGGCGACTCATAATGCAGTTCCGTTTCTGCCTGCGGCATGTGCTCGCTGAACCAGTCTATCACAAACTGAAATCGTTGTTTGCGCGTCATGCAGGCAAGGTAAGGCAGCAACTTTGTGAGATTTGGAAATGAAAAAGGCGCCGCACGGGCACCTTTTTCAATAGTCAGAAATATTCGTTGCTCAGCGTTTGGCCAGGGCAATGTCCAGCACCTCATCCATGCCGGTCACGTAATGGAATTTCAAACCCTTGATGTAAGAAGGGTTGATTTCCTCCACGTCTTTTTCATTTTGGCTGCACAGGATGATTTCTTTCACGCCGGCCCGTTTTGCTGCAAGCACCTTCTCCTTGATGCCGCCGACAGGCAGCACCATTCCGCGCAGCGTAATCTCACCGGTCATTGCGAGATAGGGCCGGAGGCGGCGACCCGTGAAGGCGGAAGTGAGTGCAGTGAGCATCGTAATGCCGGCGCTGGGCCCGTCCTTAGGTACGGCGCCTTCCGGCACATGAATGTGAATGTTGGTCTCGTCAAACTGTTCATGCTTGATGCCCCATTTGGCAGCATGTGCTTTGAGGTAAGAGAGGGCGGTGGTAGCACTTTCCTTCATCACGTCGCCGAGGTTACCGGTCAACATAAGATTGCCTTTGCCCTTGTGCAGGCCCGCTTCGATGAAAAGAATATCACCGCCCACGGCAGTCCAGGCAAGGCCGACGGCAACGCCTGCCGGGTGGCCTTTTGTGTAGATTTCATTGCTGAATCGGGGCTTACCCAACACCTGCTCCACTTGCTCATTGCTGACCTGCGGCTGCACTTTTTCTTCTAAGGCAATCTGCTTGGCCACATAGCGCATCACAGATGCCAGAAGGCGGTCCAGCTCACGGACGCCACTTTCCCGCGTATAGTTCTGAATCAAAAACTGAAGCACCTTATCCGGGAAGTTGAGCTTCACTTTATCCAGGCCGTGCAGTTCTTTCTGTTTGGGGATAAGGTGGCGCTTTGCGATTTCCACTTTCTCTTCCATCGAGTAGCCGGAAAGCTGAATGATCTCGAGGCGGTCGCGCAGGGCCGGCTGGATGTCGGAAATGCTGTTGGCCGTAGCGATGAACATCACCTTGCTCAGGTCAAATTCCAGCTCCAGATAGTTATCGTAGAAAGTGCTGTTTTGTTCGGGGTCCAGGATTTCAAGCAAAGCGGATGAAGGGTCGCCGCGGAAGTCATTACCCATCTTGTCCACCTCGTCGAGGATGAACACAGGATTGGCACTTTTCACCTTGCGCAATTGCTGAATGATGCGGCCGGGCATGGCGCCGATATAAGTCTTGCGATGGCCGCGCAGCTCACTTTCATCATGCAGGCCACCCAGTGAAAGCCTTACGTAGCGCCGGTCTATGGCGTTGGCGATGCTGCGGCCCAGCGAAGTTTTACCAATGCCGGGAGGGCCTACAAAGCAGAGGATAGGGCTTTTCAGGTCGCCTTTCAATTTCAAAACTGCCAGATACTCGAGGATGCGATCCTTGATTTTGTCCATCCCGAAATGGTCATGGTCCAGGATTTTACCCGCCCGCCTGAGGTCATAACTGTCGGTGGTGTACACATGCCAGGGCAGGTCCAGCATCAGGTCCAGATGATTATAGACAATGCTGTAGTCCGGCGTGCTGGGGTGCATGCGTTCCAGCTTCTCAATATTCTTTTGAAAAAGCTCTTTGGCAGCATCACTCCATTGCACGTTTTCGGCGCGCTTCTGGAGGTCGCGGATTTCTCTTTCGTTGGGTTCACCACCCAGCTCTTCGCGAATGCTTTTGAGTTGCTGTTGCAGGAAATACTCGCGCTGCTGCTTGTCCATTTCGCCGCGCGCCTTGTTGGTGATTTCAGCCTTCAGCTCTACCAACTGGAGTTCGCTCTGGAGCAGCTTCAGCAGTTTCTCTGCCCGCACTTTGGCACTGTTTTCTTCAAGCAGGGCCTGCTTTTCTGCGGTCTTGGAGCTGAGATTGGAAGCAATGAAATGAACCAGGAAAGATTGCTGTTCAATATTGCGCAGCACCACACCTGCTTCGCTCGGGATGTTGGGCGAAATCTGAATGATCTGCTCCGAATGGTCTTTGATGGAAGACACCAGCGCATCAAACTCAGGGTCGCCTTTGGGGAAGGTGTCGTCCAGAAAGCGGATGCGGGCGGAGTAGTAAGGCTCCACCTGCGAGAAGGACTCAATCTTAAAGCGGATCTGGCCCATGATGAACACGGTTGTGTTTCCATCGGGCATGCGAATCTGCTTGACGATTTTGGCCAGGGTGCCGGTGCTATACATTTCGTCCGGTGCGGGGTCGTCGTTGCTGCCGTCTTTCTGAGCTACGACTGCAATCCATTTGTCGGCTTTCTGTGCTTCCTGAATGGCCTTGACGCTTTTTTCGCGGGCGACAGTAATCGGCAAAACGACGTTGGGAAAAAGGACGGTATTGCGCAGTGCGATGAGCGGCACTTCGGTAGGTAGGGCCTTCCTTTCTGACTCATTCAGCTCCTCCTCACCGAGAGGAACAATGGGCATGAATTCCATTTCCTGAATCTCATTCATCAAGTGCTGGCTATCTAAAATCTGTATCATGTTTGGGAGGCGCCGCCGGCTGCCACAAAGGCTGAAAACCCGCGCTGGCAAAGGCGCGCAAATTTATTTGCAATCGTTATGCCGATTGGCAGGGCATGGCTAATATTACGCCACTGTTTCCCGAATCGCTATTTTCATCGCCAATTCACTGACATGCATTCACTCAAGACGCTGACACTTTTTCTGTGCGGTGCCCTTATGGCCACTACTTCGTTTGCCCAAACCGACGATGACGACGCTGCGGCTCCTGTTGCCGATTCTGCTCATTGCGCTCACAACAAATCTGACATGAGCGTCAGCCTCGGAGGAGGCACTTGCGGACCCGTCCGCCACTGGTACACCAGCAATGCCCTTGATGGCGCCATTTTCGGCTCTGCCATCTTCGAAATGCCCGGCTCTAACCGCCGCCTGCTGCCTACCGTCCGTTTTTCAATGGTCAACTTCGGCTACAACTTCAACTACGATTTTGACCCGCATTTTGGATTCTTCACCGGCCTCAACATCAAGAATATCGGCTTCATCCAAAAAGTAGCAGACTCCACAATCAAGCGCCGTGTCTATACCCTGGGCATTCCTGTTGGCTTCAAGCTCGGCATGCTGCAAAAGCGCAATTATGTCTTCGGCGGTTGCGGTTTGGATATGCCTTTCAACTACCGCGAAAAGGGTTATGTACGTCGCAGCGACAAGCAGAAGTTCAGCGAATGGTTCTCGGACCGTACGCCCGACTTCATGCCTTACCTCTTTG
>JAMIQN010000217.1:0-6953 GCA_035914595.1 Chitinophagaceae bacterium
TATGCCTGTACCAAACGATCAGCAACACTTTTGGAAGAACGTGTATTCGAAAGAATACCTGGCTAAGAATGACAACTTTGATCAGGAGTTGCTCATAAAAGGATGGGCTAAGATGGTAGAGCACCTGCCGAGGGTTCAAAAAATTCTTGAATGCGGCAGCAATATCGGGCGCAACATTTTGGCTCTAAACCATTTGATGCCCACGGCGGAGAAGTCAATCATTGAATTGAGTGAGGATGCTTTCCGAATTGTAACCAGCCGATATCAGCTCCATCAGGCCTTCAACGGCGCGATTGTAGATTGTCCGTTTGAGAAGGGCAGCTTTGATTTGGTCTATATCATGGGCGTATTGATTCATATACACCCGGATGACCTGTTGGCGAACATGCAGCAGTTGTTTGACCTGAGCAGTAAGTATATCCTGATGGGAGAATATTTCAATCACACACCTACTATGATTGAATATCAGGGTCAGGCGAATAAGCTTTTCAAACGTGATTTTGGCAGATACTTCCTGGAGAACTTTGACGTGAAGGTGATTGACTACGGCTTCCTGTGGGGCCACATTTATGAGCCCGGAGGATTTGGCGATATCACCTGGTGGTTATTCGAGAAGAAGTAAAAGCCAGGTATTTTCTATTAATACATCTGTAGCGTGACGACCCGGCAAGTAGTGTATTTCAGGGCAGACGGCAGCAATGCAATGGGGCTGGGACATATCTACCGGGCCTGTGCCCTGGCTGAGGCGCTGGGTTCCCGGTATGCTTGCTGCTTTTTGTTGCGCAAATCCAATACACAGGATGTTCGGCCCATCGTGCAGCCCTACTTTCAGGAGTGTATTGAACTTACCTCAGACGATGCCCTTGAAGCGGCAGAAGTAGCCGGAAGGGTTCAGCCTTCGGATATCGTCATCCTGGATGGCTATCATTTCGACACCGCCTACCAGCAGGCCGTGAAGCAAAGCGGCTGCCGGCTGGTTTGTGTGGATGACATTTTTGCCTTCCCCTTTGAGGCAGACGTCATTATCAACCACGCAGGTGGCATCAGTCCGCAACATTATGCAGGTCTCAGTAAGGGGAAGCTCTATCTGGGTCCCCGCTATGCCATGATTCGGACGGCCTTTGTTCGGGCAGCCGCGACGCACATAGCCCCGCAACCCGGCCGGGTGATGGTGTCGTTTGGTGGCGCCGACCCGCAGAACTGTACCCGGCGTGTGGTGGAGGACCAGCTAAGAAATCCCAACCCACAGCGCGACCTGCATGTGGTGGTAGGGGCCAGCTATCGTTTTTTGGAAGCCTTGGAGCAACTGGCCCAGACGCATGAAGGCCTGCACCTGCATCACAATATTGGGGGCGAAGCGATGGCCACATTGATGGCCTCGTCCTCGCTCTGTATCGGTACGCCCAGCACGGTCGCCTTTGAATATCTTACCGCGAGCCGTGGGCAGTTTGTAATGTATCAAATTGCTGATAACCAGGCTACTTTTCAACGATATCTGCGAGAGAAAGGCCTGGCTACTGACTACCATGATTTTTTAAAAACAGGCATTCCCTCTGATACCCCCGAAGCCACTTCGGAACGCAGTATTTATGATGGCAAAAGCCATGAACGATTATTAGAGATTTTTGATACCCTTTCAAAGCGTGATCAGGCTTTTGCATAGAAATTCCCCCTTGCATGCAAACGGAACAATTGAAATGCAGCCTTGCAACCCCTGCTGATATGATGCGGGTATTCGAGTGGGCCAATGATCCCGGCACGCGTAGCAATTCCTTTTCCTCCGAATTGATTTCGTTGGAAGATCACATAAGTTGGTTTACGAATAAAATTACAGATCCGAATACCTTGTTTCTAATTTGTAGTGGTGCAGACGGCTTTGTGGGGCAGGTGCGATTTGACAAAAAGGGTGATAATCGCTATGTCATTTCATTTTCAGTTGCACCTGACATGCGCGGGAAAGGTTATGGTGTAAAAATGGTTCAGGCCGGCATCAGTCAGTTCACGAAAACGGTGGGACCTGGCCAGGTCATTGTTGGGTACGTGAAGGAGACAAACCAGGCTTCCATGAAAATTTTTCAACGACTTGAATTCAGCCAGAAACGGTCGGGAGAAATGCCGGACGCTTTTGAATTTGAGCATACTTATTAGGATATCATGCAAATTGGAGAACATAGTGTTGGACTGAACGCAAAGCCCTTCATCATTGCCGAAATGAGCGGCAATCACAACCGCTCGCTGGAGCGGGCCATGGAAATCGTGCGCGCTGCCGCCGAAGCCGGCGCCCATGCCCTCAAGTTGCAGACCTACACGCCGGATTCCATCACCATCAATCACCGGGGCGGCCTGTTTGACATCACCGACCCGGGCTCCCTCTGGCAGGGCCGCAACCTCTACGAACTGTACGGCGAAGCCTGCACCCCCTACGAGTGGCACAAGCCATTGTTTGACTATGCCCGCGACCTTGGCATCCTCATCTTCTCCACGCCCTTTGACGAAGCTGCCGTGGACATGCTGGAAGAGCTGGGCGCTCCCGCCCATAAGGTGGCCTCGTTTGAAAACAACCATTACCCGCTGCTGAAGAAGGTGGCGGCAACAGGCAAGCCGGTGATCATGTCCACCGGCGTGTCCAGCCTGGAAAACTTAGCCGGCGCCGTAGAGGTGCTCCGGCAAAATGGCTGTGCAGACCTGGCCCTGCTGAAGTGTACCAGCACCTATCCCGCCACCCCCGAAAACACCAATCTGGTCACCATTCCGCATCTGCGTCAGTTGTTTGGCTGCGAGGTGGGCCTCTCCGATCATACGATGGGCATCGGCGCTTCGGTGGCAGCCGTGGCTCTGGGCGCCACCGTGATCGAAAAACATTTCTGCCTCAGCCGCGCTGAGGGTGGGGTGGACAGCGCCTTCTCAATGGAGCCGCATGAGCTGAAAGCATTAGTGATTGAAACTGAAAGGGCCTGGCAGGCACTGGGTAAAATCCAATACGGCATTCAGGAGGCAGAGCGGAAGAGCCTGAATTACAAACGCTCGATTTATGTGGTCCAGGACATTGCCAAGGGCGAAGTCTTCACGCCCGAGAACATCCGCATCATCCGCCCCGGCGATGGGTTGCACCCCAAGTTTTATGAAGAGATTTTGGGAAAAACGGCGGCGCAGGACCTGGCCTTTGGCACACCCCTGAGCTGGGCATCTTTTATTTAGAAATAGCACAATATACCCATGAGTTCTGTTGCAATGATCACCGCAAGAGGTGGCAGCAAGCGCATTCCGCGTAAGAATATCAAGTCATTCTTAGGGCAGCCTATCATCCGTTATTCCATTGAGGCGGCCCTGCAATCGGGCCTCTTTGATGAGGTGATGGTCTCCACCGATGATGCCGAGATTGCCGATGTGGCCCGCCAATGTGGCGCCACCATTCCGTTTATGCGCTCGGCAGCAAATGCAAATGACCACGCCACCACCGCCGATGTGATTCGGGAGGTGCTGCAGCAATATGAAGCGGCCGGTCGTCAGTTTGACTATGCCTGCTGCATCTACCCGACGGCACCCTTTGTGACGGCAGCGCGCCTACAGCAGGCCTTTTCCGAGTTGCAGTCGAAGGATGCCGATGGCCTGATTCCGGTAACGCGCTTTTCATTCCCTATTCTGCGCTCTTTCAAGATGACGGATGGACGGCTGGCCTACAACTGGCCGGAATATGCGCTGACCCGTTCGCAGGACCTGGCACCAGCCTTTCATGACTGCGGCCAGTTCTATTTTTTCAAGACGGAGGCCTTTCTAAAAAACGGCTCTTTGATCAGCGCCAATACGGTCGCAATTGAAGTGCCTGAAAGCGAGGTGCAGGATATTGACAATGAGGAGGATTGGAAGATTGCCGAGATCAAGTATTCGTTTCTGAAGACCAAAGACAATGGCTAAAGAGCTGCGGGCATTGGTGATTGGATGTGGCGCCATTGGTGCCGGCTACGACCTGGACACGCAGGACGTGACCACACATGCCAAGGCCTATGCCATGCGGCCGGGGGTGGCCCTCACCCTCACCGACCTGGACCCGGGCCGGGCAGCAATGGTGGCTGCGCGTTATGGCGCCTCTGTCCTCGAGAATCCGGACAACGATCAGGCGCTGAATGACTTCGACATTATCAGCCTCTGTACTGCCACCGCACAACATGCCGCGTATCTGAATCGCCTGCTGGCTCTGCCCTCGAAGCCCTTTATCCTTTGTGAAAAGCCCGTCGTGGACAGCTTGGAGGCGGTGGCAGCCCTGGAGCAGATACCGGAAGCCGGGCAGCGGGTGCTGGTGAATTATATCCGCCGTTTTCAGCCGGGCTATCACTTGCTGAAGCAGCGCCTGCAGGAAGTTTTGAACCAAAGCGGAGCGTGGGTCCGGCACCTGGAAGTGCGCTACCAGCGCGGCCTGCTCAACAACGGAGGGCACGCCATTGACCTGCTGGTGTATTTGCTTGGGCTACGCCCTGAATTGCATAAGCTGCAGTGGCTCCGCTATTCCTTCGATGCTTTCCCGGACGACCCGACGGCCAGCCTTCAGGGCTTTCTGGACGAAGTACCGCTGACGATGATCGGATTTGAGCAGGCGGAATTCCCCATTTTCGAGATAGATATCCATCTGACGAGCAGCAGGTTCAGGCTATTTCATTCCGGCGATACGATTCAATATATCGAAATCCCACCCGAGGGGGGCAATAAGCGGCTGCAGGAGCGGGAAGCCTGGCGGCAGGAAGGTGTTTTGAAAGACTACATGGTACCCGTTCTGGACGCAGCACTTGCCTGCAGGAGCGGTATCAAACCCACTAATTTTATGGCCGCACTGGCGGTCAACCGTACGATTTTGACTGCTATTTCTCAAATCAATCAAGGCAATGGCTACACTGGCAATTAAGGGCGGTACGCCCCTTCGAACCCGACTTTTTCCTGCATACAACACGATCGGCGAGGAAGAAAAGAAGGCCGTCATGGCGGTGCTGGACTCGGGTAACCTGTCGCAATATCTCGGCGCCTGGACCGGTGATTTTTTTGGCGGCCCCAGGGTGCGCGGCCTGGAGGCGGCTTGGTCAGAAGCCTTTTCAGTCAAGCATTCCGTCACGGTCAACTCCAATACTTCCGGTCTTTTCACTGCGATGGGAGCCATAGGGGTGCAGCCCGGGGATGAAGTCATTGTCTCGCCCTATTCCATGTCGGCCAGTGCCATTGCGCCACTGGTGTATGGCGGCATTCCCGTGTTTGCCGACATTGACCCCGTCAGCTTTTGCATGGACCCCGCCAGCATAGAAGCGAAGATTACGCCGCGCACCAAGGCCATTTTGGTTGTGCATATCCTCGGCCATCCTGCAGACATGGACCCCATCATGGCTCTGGCCAAACGCCATAACCTGTATGTGGTGGAGGATTGCGCTCAGGCGCCCATGGGCCAATATAAAGGCCGCTACGTCGGCACCATCGGCGATCTCGGCGTTTTCAGCCTCAACTATCACAAGCATATCCACACGGGAGAAGGCGGCGTCATCACGACCAATAATGACAACCTCGCCGAACGCTGCCAGATGATTCGCAACCATGCGGAGAACATTGCCGGCCCCCGCGAGATTGAAGACCTGACCAACCTGATTGGTTACAACTACCGGATGACGGAGATTGAATGTGCCATCGGTATTGAGCAACTGAAAAAGTTGCCGCATCTGCTCAACCAGCGTCTGGAGAATGTGGCCTACCTCAACAGCCTCCTAAGTAAGTTCCCGGCTTTTGAATTGCCTGCCCCGCCGCCGGATGCCGGCTCCGTCCATACCTACTACACACATGGCATCAAGTTCAATAAGGAAGTGGCAGGCATAGAACGGAACACCTTTGTGGAAGCGCTGAAAGCAGAGCTGCCCTCAGCCGTGCTTCGTGAAACGGCCCCACTGATAGGGGTGGGTTACGTACGGCCCTTATACCTGCAGCCTATCTATCAGAAGAAGGCGGCCTGGGCCTACGGGCATCCGGCCAACCAGCACGACTACAGCTACCCGATGGGTACCTGCCCTGTCACGGAAGACATGCACTTCAATCGTCTGATTGTCAATGAATACATGCGGCCGGGCATGAGTCGGGAAGACATGCAGGATGTCGCCAACGCCTGCGAGAAGATTTTTGAAAACGTTCATGAGCTAAAGAGTCCGGAGCAACTGGCCCATGTATAGCGATCGCTTTCCCGGTAAAGGACTGCTTGCGTTCAGCGACCCCGCGGGTGCGAAAGCCTGCCTTGCCCTTGCAGCGATGCTGCGGGAGGCGGATTCGGCTCAGACGGTCCGGGCATTCAGCAATAAAGACCATGCATTTTATGCCCACTGGCCTACGCCGGTGACCGTCCTGCCCGGGCTGGACCTGGAGGCCTTGCCGGAACGCCCCGAATGGATTTTTACCGGCACCTCTCATCCCCAGTCATCGGCCTGCTTTGAGGCGCTGATCCTGCGCCAGGCCCGCGCTCTTGGCATCCCGACCACTGCCTTTGTGGATCACTGGACGAACCTGGGCACACGTTTCCGGATTGGAGACGAAAGGGTATTGCCGGACACGATTTGGGTGCTCGACGAGCGGGCGAAGGAAGTGGGTATCGGGGATGGATTGCCGGAAGCAGTTCTGGAGATTCATAACAACCCTTATTTGGACTATATCGCAGATTACTGGAAGCCGGCTTTGAACAAGGAGCAGGTTTTGGAACAGGCATCTGTAGCGGCCTCGCAGTTTGTGCTCTATGTGCCGGACCCGATTTCACTACGCAACGAGAACGGCGAATGGCAGTTCGATGAATGCAGCGCTCTGATTGATATTGCCCGTGCCATGAAGGGGCTGAATGGAAGTGCCTTGATCGTGAAACCTCATCCGCTGCAGCCGATGGATGCGATGAACCAGGCACTGGAGGAAGCGCGCCTCGTCACCGACATTCCTGTGGCCTATGC
>JAMIQN010000218.1:0-3491 GCA_035914595.1 Chitinophagaceae bacterium
CCCGCCTGTGGCCCTATCATAATAGTGACGAAGCCATCATTGACGCCCTGCGCCTTTCTCGCGGCATGACCTTCAAAGCAGCTATCTCCGGACTCAATCTCGGTGGTGGCAAGGCCGTCATCATGGCCGACCCCAGCCAAAAGAGTGAGGCCCTTTGGCGCCGCTATGGCAAGTTTGTGGACAGCCTGAACGGCAAATACATCACTGCCGAAGACGTCAACACCGCTGCGCGTGATATGGAGTACATCTCGATGCAAACGGAGCACGTAACCGGCGTTCCTGAATATATGGGCGGTTCCGGCGACCCCTCCCCCTTCACTGCCTACGGTGTGTACACGGGCATGAAAGCTTCTGCAAATAAGGCCTGGGGAAGCGATTCACTTAACGATAAAAAGATTCTGGTTCAGGGCGTAGGCCATGTGGGCCAATACCTTGTAGGGCATCTGGTGAAGGAAGGCGCCAAGGTCTTCATTACCGACATCAACGAAGCCAAACTGAAGCAGACGGTTCAAAACAATCCCGGTGTGGAAGTAGTGGATGGTACCAAAATCTTTGACTTGGACATTGATATCTATGCACCTTGTGCCCTCGGTGCAACTTTAAATACCGAAAGCATCAACAAGCTGAAGGCGAAGGTGGTGGCCGGTGCTGCCAACAATCAGCTTGCAGACGAAGAAGTACATGGCCCGATGCTCGTTGAAAAAGGCATCCTGTATGCCCCCGACTTCCTCATCAATGCCGGCGGCCTCATCAACGTAGCCGCAGAGCTGGAAACCTATAATGCAGAACGAGTGAAAGGCAATGTTGAAAAAATCTACAACCGTACGCTGGAAATCTTTGCGCTCAGCGAACGGGAGAAGATTCACACGCAGGCGGCTGCCATGAGAATTGCTGAAAAGCGCATTGCAGATATCGCTGCTGTGAATGCCCGACTGTAAAAATCACAATCCGTATTTATGAAACATGGCACCCTTGGCGGTGCCATGTTTTTTTTGTTGTGGAACTATGCGCGATTTTCAGAAGTCTGCGGAACCGATGACGTGCTCCCCTTCAGACCATTCAAAAAATACATGGCGATTTCACCCTTGTTCTTGGCCTTGATGTGCCCTCTGAATTCACAGTCAAAGGAATCGCGCAGTAACTCGTAGGTGCGTTGAGAAATATTGATACGATCCGGCATCCCGTTTTGCTCCATTCTTGCCGCTGTGTTGACCGTATCGCCCCAGATATCGTAGGCAAACTTCTGGACGCCCACAATGCCAGCCACCACGGGGCCTGAGTGGATGCCAATTTTTACTTGAAATGCCCGCTGCTGACGTTTACGGTTTTCGAGAAATTCCAAAATCTCGAACGCCGCCTTAGCACACTTCTCAGCATGTTTAGGGTCAATACGTGGCAGGCCGCAAACGGCGAGATAAGCATCGCCAATCGTCTTGATTTTTTCCAGGCCATTTCGCTGGACGATAGCATCAAAGGCGCTGAAACATTCGTGTAGCTCGCGTACCAATTCCTGCGGTGATAACTTCTCAGCGATGCCCGTAAAATTGACGAAGTCCGTAAAGAGCACACTGGCTTCATCGAACTGCTTGGCCTGGGCCATCCCGGTGGTTTTGAGCTCATCAATAATATCCTCCGGCATTATGTTGCGCAACAGAGTGTCTGAACGCCGCTTCTCGGCAGACAGCAGTTCATTTGATCGCTGCTTATGTCGCACGCTTCTATAGAGGATCACTGCAAGGGTTGCCAGCAATACCAATCCGCCGATAAATGACCAACGCTCTTCCTTTTTGCGGGATAGTGCAAGGTTGGCAATCTGCAGATCTTTGTCTTTGACCTCAAGCTCCCTTCGTGTTTCGAGGCGGGCTATTTCCTGATTGTTTTCAAGGTTGAAGATGGAATCCTTGAGTACGATGTAATCCTTGTACTTGGCGAGGGCAAGCTTGTAATCTCCTTCCATTTCGTGGGCCTCTGAAGAAGCCTGCAAGAAGTCCAGTACCGCTTCTTTGTAATTGACACGCTTTGCTGTGGCTATTCCAACCGTCAGAAAGTTGATGGCGCTGTCGAGAAGCTGCTGCCTGCGGCCCTTGGTGAGTGTTTGATCCCGAGCCATATCCAGATAGGTCTCTCCGATATTGCCCTGATTGGCGGCTACAGTCTGGAGTTCACCGGCGGCTTTTGAAAGGTGTAATGCATCAAAATACCATGTGAGTGCAAGCGGCAGGTTCTTCATGGCGCTATACACCGTCCCGATATTGCTGCTCTGGCGTATGGTGCCTTTGCGATCTTCCAGATTCATTGACAGATTCCGTGCACGCATCATGTGCTTCAGCGCATCGTCGTAGCGTCCCTCGGCATAGTACACTGATCCAATGTTGCCGGTTGCAAGAAGTTCGCCTTTCCCATCTCCGGACTGCTGTGCCTTGTCAAGAGCTGCAAAAAAATACTGAAGTGCTTTATCGTAATCGTTTTGATTGAAGTAAAGCGTGCCAATGTTTCCTTGCACCATTCCAATTGCCTTTTCATCCTTCAGGCGCTCATAAATGCGCAGCGATTGCAGGAAGAAGTCCAGAGCCTTGGGATATTCAGCCTGATGGAGATAGTTGTTACCATAATCATTCAGGGCAGCCGCTTCGCCTTGGGGCCACTGAATGCGCTGAGCCAGTTCAAGCGCCTGCGCGGCATATTGAAGCCCCTCATTAGGGTCAATCGTACAGTAGCCAAATGAAATGGCATCCAGCATCTTCACCTTTTCTGAATCGTTGGTTTCTTTCTTCGCCAATTCCTTCAGATGCTCCAACCGCTGCAACGCGCTTTGGCCACTTGCCACTACCGACAAGAGCAGGCAAACCGTAGTTAGTAGAGCCTTCATGGTTAAAGGGACATTTGGAAGAATCTGCAGTTGAAAAAGACTCGGAACCTCAACACATCAGAAGGCTTGTTCGCGACTTAAAAAAATCCAGAACATGCAGGCTGTCGCTTAGTCAACGGGGACTGCCTGGAGCACTACCGACCGCGTCGGTACCTGATCTGAATAGCTTATGGAAATCCGCGAAGGGTCTATTTGCCCCTGCCCGGTCAGGAAGCCCATAACGGCATTTGCGCGCGCTTCATCAATCTTACTACCGCCACCATTTCCAAGGATGACGACCCTGCAAGTGCCCGGTAATATGCCCTGAGAAAATGTTCTCAATGAGGTTTGAGCCTCGTCGGATAGCGTAGAAGAATTCCGGCTGAAACTCACTGTGTCAGCGGCATTACTACCGCAGCTTTCTGTTTGGGCCAGGGCCGGCATGCTCAAACTGATCAGCACGACCAACGCAGGCATCAACAACATTTGAAGGATTCGCTTGGTTTTCATTGGATGAGTTTGAGTTCTAATCATTGCGTTAATAGCAACAATAATAATTGCATTAGCCCATTCTTTTATTTCTGGTGCGGCGTATTGACATAAATCAGTTGTGCAATCTGCGTCCATTGTAAAGAGCCTCATT
>JAMIQN010000219.1:0-10956 GCA_035914595.1 Chitinophagaceae bacterium
ATTTGAGGGCCATTATTTCCCCACGAAAAATTTTGGGATGCCCTTATTCATCAGCCACTTCCCTGAATTTTCCACCTGAAAATGCAAGCCTGTATCGCAATGCTGCCACCTAATTTTGCCCGTAAGAAGTAAGCCTCCAGATTTTGTTAGAAAGAAAGACCCCTTCCCCTGAGGAACGAGCGGCCCTTGTTGGCATCGTAACCCGCCAGCAATCGGAGCAGCAGACCATGGAATACCTCACCGAGCTGGCCTTTCTTGCAGAGACGGCGGGTGCTGTTCCTGTAAAGCAATTTTTTCAAAAAGTAGAGCGCCGCGATGCCCGCACTTTCGTGGGTAAAGGCAAGCTGGAAGAGATCGCTACCTACGCAAAAACACATGGTGTGGGTTTGCTCATTTTCGATGATGAGCTGACGGGTGCGCAAATCAACAATATCGAAAAGGCCACCGGCCTTCGGACCATTGACCGATCCGATTTAATCCTCGACATCTTTGCCCGGCGTGCCAAAACCGCGCAGGCCAAAACCCAGGTAGAGCTGGCCCAATACCAGTACCTGCTGCCTCGTCTTCGCGGCATGTGGCAACACTTGGAAAGACTGGGCGGCGGCATCGGCACCCGGGGGCCGGGTGAGACGGAAATTGAAACCGACCGTCGCATTGTGAAGGATAAGATTGCTTTACTGCGCAGACGCCTCGGTGAAATAGATAAGCAGGCCCAAACACAGCGGCAGGAGCGCGGCACTTACATACGGGTAGCCCTGGTGGGATATACGAACGTGGGGAAAAGCACCCTGATGAACGTACTCAGCAAAAGCCAGGTCTTTGCCGAGAATAAGCTCTTCGCGACGCTGGACACCACAACACGCAAGGTGACTTTCGAGCGTACCCCCTTCCTGCTGAGCGATACGGTCGGCTTCATTCGGAAGCTGCCGCACCATCTTGTTGAAAGCTTCAAAAGCACTTTGGATGAAGTCCGCGAGGCCGACTGCCTGCTGCATGTGGTGGACATTTCGCATCCGTCTTACGAGGAGCAGATGAATGCCGTCAACCAGACCCTGCATGAAATCGGGGCCGGCGACAAGCCCACGCTTACCATCTTCAACAAGATGGACCTTTATGAGGAGCGAACCTTCGATGAATGGCTGGATGCAGACACGAAATCGGAGCTACTGCGCCAGCTCGAAAAACGCTGGGAAGCCGAAACAGACGGGCAGGCTGTATTTATTTCTGCCATAGAAAAAAGAAACATAGAAGCGCTGCGAGATACAATTCTACAACGTGTAAAGGGCCTTTATGCAACACGTTTTCCCTATCTGACACAATTTTTCTAAAGGGCGGATTTCGGGGCTTTTTACGCTTGCGATGGTGGGATGCGGGATGTACATTTCATCTCCCGCCAACCTAAAATAAACCCCATGGCCACCCGTTCCCGCGAGCTTTTGCTCACTACAAAAACTGCCGAAAAATGGCAGGATCATTTTGATGCCCAAGTGGACTCTATCGTTGAAACCATCAACAAAGTGGACACTATGGAGCAGGTAGAGCGCAGCACAGAAGTGATGGATGTGTATCATCACACTGCGATACCCACTTCACGGAACAGCAAGCGCGGCAAGCAATTCATCATAGGCGAACGCCCCTTTGAATTTTTGACCTACCGCAATTAGGCCCTCCTACTCGTCAAGTGCCCGATTGAGGAATTGCACCAGGGGCTGCAGCGTTTTGAATACGCGCATCACCTCCTGAGCAGCTTTCTTCGAACAGAGTTGTTCATCGCTTATGGCATGGCCGGCGGTGAAGCTTTTCATCTTCAAAAATTCAATCGCCGGATTCGTGTCATCGTAGCCCTTCGGCGGACGCGAGAGTTTTTCACCGTTTAGCGCTCCGAAGGTGCTGACGAATACTTTGCTTCCGACAATCTTTTTGAAAGCCGGGAAATCGTAGTCTATTTCCTGCCGCAGCTTTTTCAATAAAGGAGGCATGGGCATCCAAAGGCCGCCTCCGGCGAAAATGGCGCCCGGCTCCAGGTGGAGATAATACCCTGCCCCTTCCCATTTGCGCCCGCCCTTGGAAAAGAAGGCAGAAAAATGTGCCTTGTACGGTGTCTTGTCGTTCGAAAAACGAACATCCCGGTAGATGCGGTAGATGCAATCCTTCGCACGATGGGTAGTGACAGCAGGCTCCACATCTGCAAAGGCAGGCAGCAAGGCTGCGATAAAAGCTTCAAAATCCTTACGGGCTGCGTCATACCTGTCCCGATGTGCATCAAACCAAACCTTGTCGTTATGGCCTTTCAGATCGCGAAGAAATTGAAGGGTTGAAGGCTGCAGCATGGCAAAAAATTGATTTGGAAAAATAGGCTCGAGAGGAAGCAAGGTAGGAGCATGACGTCAATTCGCTGAGCAATACCGAAGCCGTTTTGGCCCCTCAAACATCTTCCTGACACGCAGGAACTGCATCGTAATTTCGCCGACTGTTTTATGAAGCATATCCGGAATTTCTGCATCATCGCGCATATTGACCACGGCAAGAGCACCCTGGCCGACCGCCTGCTGGAACACACCCAGACCATTGGCGAACGCGATATGCAGGCCCAGGTGCTCGACGACATGGACCTGGAGCGGGAGAAGGGCATTACCATCAAGAGCCACGCCATACAGATTGACTTCCCCTACAAGGGCGAGCAGTTTACGCTGAACCTGATTGACACACCGGGCCACGTGGATTTTTCCTATGAAGTGAGCCGTGCACTGGCTGCCTGCGAAGGCGCGCTGCTGCTGGTGGACGCCAGTCAGGGCATACAGGCACAAACCATTTCCAACCTCTATCTGGCGCTGGATAATGATCTTGAGATTATTCCCGTCATCAATAAGATTGACATGCCCGGCGCCATGATTCCGGAAGTGAAGGATCAGATCATGGACCTCATCGGCTGCAAGGAAGAGGATATCATTCTGGCTTCAGGCAAAACGGGCATTGGCGTAGATGAAATCCTCGATGCTATCGTCAACCGGATTCCGGCACCCAAAGGCGATGACAGTGCTCCGCTCCAGGCGCTGGTTTTCGATTCTGTATTCAATCCTTTCCGAGGCATCATCGTCTATTACCGCGTGCTGAATGGCACCATTCGCAAAGGCGAGAAGATCAAATTCATCAACACCGGCAAGGAATACGAAGCCGATGAAGTAGGCATCCTGAAGCTGGCGCTGACGCCCAAAAAAGAAGTGAAGGCCGGCGATGTAGGCTACATCATCACCGGTATCAAGAATGCGCGGGAAGTGAAAGTGGGCGATACGATTACCAGCGCAGTCAACCCAACGCAGGAAACCATCAAAGGCTTTCAGGACGTGAAACCGATGGTGTTTGCGGGCATCTTCCCGGTGAATACAGACGACTTTGAAGAGCTGCGCGAGTGCATGGAAAAATTGCAGCTCAATGATGCCTCACTCACTTTCGAGCCGGAAACATCGCAGGCGCTGGGCTTCGGCTTTCGCTGTGGATTTCTGGGCATGTTGCACATGGAAATTATCCAGGAGCGGCTGGAGCGTGAGTTTGACCAGACGGTGATCACCACCGTGCCCAACGTGAGCTTTCACGCTTACTCCACGCGGGATCCGCAAACCTGCATCGTGGTCAACAACCCCAGCGAAATGCCCGAGCCGAGCCGGATAGAGCGGATTGAAGAGCCTTTTATCCGTGCACAGATCATCACGCTTCCGGAATACATCGGCAACATCATGAGCCTTTGCCTGGGCAAGCGCGGCATCCTGATCAACCAGCATTACCTGACCACTACACGGGTGGAACTGATTTTCGAAATGCCGCTGGCTGAAATCGTTTTTGATTTTTACGATAAGCTCAAGAGCGTGACGCGCGGCTATGCCTCTTTCGACTACAACCCGCTCGACTATCGCCTCAGCGACATTGTGAAGATGGACATCCTGCTCAACGGCGATAATGTGGATGCCTTGTCAGCACTTATTCACCGCAGTCGGGCTCAGGATTTTGGAAGGAAGCTTTGTCTGAAATTGAAAGACCTCCTGCCTCGCCAACAGTTCCTCATCGCCATTCAGGCCGCGATTGGCGCCAAAATCGTAGCACGTGAAAACATCTCTGCCATGCGCAAAGACGTTACCGCAAAATGCTACGGTGGCGACATCAGCAGGAAACGTAAACTGCTCGAAAAACAAAAGGAGGGTAAAAAGCGGATGCGCCAGATTGGTAGTGTAGAAGTGCCGCAGGAAGCCTTCCTCGCAGTGTTGAAGTTGGACGAATAAGGACCTTCCTATCTCAGCACAGATGCGACCAGCCGCTTGGTGTAGTCTTCCATCGGATGTTGGAAAATGTGCAATGCCTCGCCGCGCTCCACGATTTTCCCTGCGTGCATCACCAGTACTGAATCGGCGAAATAGCTGACCACATTCAGGTCATGCGAAATGAAGAGATAAGATAGCCGCAGTTCTGTCTGAAGGTCCTTCAGCAGGTTGAGCACCTGTGCCTGTACGCTGACATCAAGGGCCGACACACTTTCATCGCAAAGAATGAGCTTAGGCCGCAGTGCTATGGCGCGTGCAATACCGATGCGTTGGCGCTGGCCGCCGCTAAATTCATGCGGATAGCGCCGAAAGGAAGAAGCAGGCAAATGCACTAAATCCAGCAGGCGTAAGGCTTCCTGGCGAAGCTCCCGACGCGGTACGATGCGATGAACCCGCATCGGCTCCATCAATGCGTCACCCACGGTGAGGCGCGGATTGAGGGAAGAAAAGGGATCCTGAAAAATCATTTGAACCTCACGCCGCATTTTGCGCCAGCCGCTGCGATCCAGGTGCACCAGGTCCTTGCCTTCAAAAAACATGTGGCCACTTTCAATTTCCTGCAAGCCCATCAAAGCCCTGCTGATAGTGCTTTTGCCGCATCCGCTTTCGCCAACCAGCCCCAACACCTGCCCCTGATGAAGATCAAAAGAGACATCTTCTACCGCCCTCAGAAAATGAAGTGGGGTCCCCATCCAATCTTTTTCAACAGGGAACCAAACGCGGAGGTTGCGCACTTTAAGCAGCGGCTCTTTACCAACCGGCATGTTTGATTTTTCAATCGGAACGGGCTCAGGTGCTGCGTTTCCCTGATCCAGAAAATCGGCAACAACAGGCAGGCGGAAGCCTTTCTGAGCTGCATCGGGGCGGCAGGCCAGCAAGGCGCGCGTGTAGGCCTGCTTCGGGTGATGGAACACTTCAGAACAGGGGCCGTATTCCACCGCCTTCCCCTGATGCATCACCAGCACTTCATCTGCAATGGCGCCGGCAAGAGCCAGGTCGTGCGTGATAAAAAGCAGGGCTGTGCCGGTTTCGGCCTGCAATGACTTCATCAGGCTGATGATCTCTGCCTGTACGGTCACGTCAAGGGCGGTGGTTGGCTCATCCGCAATGAGGAGGCTGGGCTTTGCGCAAAGCGCGATGGCGATCATGACGCGCTGTTTCTGCCCTCCGGAAAGTTGGTGTGGGTATTTGTGGTAGCTCTTGGCAGGCTCGGGAATCCGAACTTTTGCCAGCCATTCGGTGGCAGTTTTTTGCGCAGCGCGTCGCCCCATTTTCGCATTGCGACGCAGGCTTTCTGCAATCTGAGCACCCACCGACATGACCGGATTTAAGGCACTCATCGGCTCCTGAAAAACCATGCTGGCCACCTTCCCCCGAATCGTACGCAGCACCTGGTGGGATGATTCCGGCCTTGCTTCTGCCCCACCCACACGAATGCAGCCTGTCCAGCTTGCATTTTGCGGAAGCAGGCCCATGATGGCCAGTGCCGTCAATGATTTGCCCGAGCCGCTTTCGCCCACCACCGCCAGGGTTTTCCCGGCTTCGAGCGAAAGACTGAGTTGGTGCAGCGCTTCTGAATCACCG
This sequence comes from Chitinophagaceae bacterium, assembly GCA_035914595.1. GTDB lineage: Bacteria > Bacteroidota > Bacteroidia > Chitinophagales > Chitinophagaceae > UBA1952. Next base: position 5,898 of record JAMIQN010000219.1, read on the forward strand.
AAGCGGATGCTCAGCTTTTCCACAACGAGGGCAGGTGTTCGCTCCATTTTCTTAGAATCTGAGGTGCTTTACCGTAAGGCCCTTGTTGATGAGCTGGCGGAGTGAGTCAATCCCAATCTGGAGGTGCATCTCCACAAAATTCTTCGTAACGTGGCTATCGCTTTCGGAAGTCTTAATGCCTTCATGAATCATCGGGGAATCGCTGACGAGGAGCAATGCGCCGGTAGGGATATGATTGAAAAATCCGGTGGTAAAAATGGTGGCCGTTTCCATGTCAATAGCCATGGCGCGGATTTTCCGGAGATAGGCTTTGAAGACATCATCGTGTTCCCACACACGGCGGTTGGTGGTGTACACGGTGCCGGTCCAGTAGTCGCGTTCGTGGTCTCGAATAGTGGTGGAAATGGCCTTCTGCAAAGCGAAAGCTGGCAGCGCCGGCACTTCGGGCGGGAAGTAGTCATTGCTGGCTCCTTCGCCACGGATGGCAGCGATGGGCAGGATCAGGTCGCCCACTTTATTTTTCCGCTTGAGGCCGCCGCATTTGCCGAGAAACAAAACGGCTTCCGGCTCCACGGCACTCAGCAAATCCATGACTGTGGCTGCAGAGGCACTGCCAATTCCAAAATTGATCAGTGTGATTCCGTCGGCGGTCACGCACTGCATGGGCTTATCCAGCCCGACCACTTTTGCCTGATGCCTTTCAGCAAAGAGGTGTACGTAGTTTTTGAAATTGCAGAGTAGGATGTACTTGCTGAAACCTTCCAGGGGCATGCCTGTATAGCGCGGCAGCCAGTTTGAAACGATTTCCAGTTTTGTCTTCATAGCCGAAAATAGCCTGAAGCAAGGCTATGCGGCAAGTGCGCGCTTGTGATATCGAATCAGGCCTTCCATCGGGCTTTGCGCCACCTGGCCCAATTCCAGTTCGTATTGATGGCAAAGATTTTCGATCACGTCTTTGAAGGCAAATGCTACGGAGCCGGAGAAATGCAGCGGGTGGGTCCAGCTTTCGCGGTACTTGAGCACATGATGATGGAAGAAGTCATTGAGGCAGTCTTCCACGATATTCTCGACCATAAAATGCCCACGGTTTCCACTCAATACCTGAACAAAGCTTGCGAGGTATCGATTGGGGAAAGGCTCCCGATAGATATGGTGCAGGATTTTCTGCATATCGCTGCCAAAAAGCATTTCGAAATGGGTGCGCAGTTGCTCGTCGAAGGTGTTGTAGGCGTAATACTGAAGCACTCGTTTGCCCATATGGTTGCCGCTGCCTTCATCCCCGGCCACATAGCCCAGTGAGGCGTGCTGGCGTGCGATTTTCCGGCCATCATAATAGCAGGAATTGCTGCCGGTGCCGAGGATGCAGACGACCCCTTTTTCATCGCCGCAAAGGGCATGAGCGGCGGCCATCATATCGCTTTGCACCCCTACCCGATTCACACCAAAAAAATGCTGAAGGGCATCCTGGAGAATCTTTTGGTTGGTGGCTGTGCCGGCTCCTGCGCCATAAAAACTGATGGCATCAGGATGATGTTTGGCAGGGTCCCAGCCGAGCTCCTCGTGCAGCATGTGGTTAATAGATTCCGGCGTTTGGAGATAAGGGTTTATCCCGGGCGTCTTGAAGCGAAGAACGGGGGCATGCGGACGAAGCAGACACCAGTCTGTTTTGGTCGAGCCACTTTCAGCAAGGAGCAGACTGTTAGGCATGGGCTGAACTCGTTGATTAAAGAAGGAGGAACAAGGTAGTAGCAAAAGGTATTCGTGCATCCCTAAGAGATTGGTATAATTCTAAACGCTGCATAGACGAAATGCGCCTGCCTTCAAAAGCGCTTCTGCTACCTTTGCCCTGCCCTAAAAACTGTATGGAAGAGCCTAAAAGGCCACTATTTAAGGCCTGGTTCCCGTTCATCGCTGCTGTCATCATGGTGGTCGGGATGATTGTTGGCTCGCAGCTCCAGAATACCCTGCGCAACAAGCGGAGCATTTCAAATGCAGTAGATAGAAACGATCGCTTAGAGCAGCTCATAGACCTTATTCAGACGCATTATGTGGACTCTGTAAAGCAGTCCGCACTTTATGGTGACGCTGTTCAGGGAATCCTTTCAAAGCTTGACCCGCACACTACCTACATCCCCGCCGAAGACCTGCAAGACGTCAACGATGAACTTGACGGTTCTTTCTTTGGAATAGGCGTTGAATTCGTTGTGCTGCGCGACACAATCCTCTTCACCGCCGTCACCGATGGAGGCCCGGCCAGCAAGGCTGGCATTCATTTGGGCGACAAGTTGATTCGCGTGAATGACACCCTTGTTGCAGGCGTAGGGATGAATTCCGACCGCATCGTCAATATGCTTCGCGGCAAGCAGCAAAGCGCCGTTTCTGTAATCGTGCAAAGTGTGGGAATGCCTGGCCTTCGGCGGCTTCGCATCTTTCGGGATGAAGTGCCTATCCGCAGTGTGGACGCGGCTTTCATGTTGGAGTTACACACCGGCTATATCAAGATTGACCGATTCGCTGCAAACACTTACGGTGAGTTTGCCGCAGGCCTGAAGAAACTGATACGCAATGGCGCCACCTCACTCATCATTGACCTGCGAGATAATCCCGGCGGCTACCTTGAGGCGGCTGTGGCAGTCGCTGATGAATTGCTGGACGATAAGAAACTCATCGTTTATACCAAGGGGCAGCATGATGCCCTCCAGCAGTACACCTCCGTGAACGATGGTATGTTTGAAAAGGGGCGAGTAGCCATCCTTATTAATGAGAGTTCTGCCTCTGCAGCGGAAATTCTTGCAGGAGCCGTTCAGGATTGGGATCGAGGTATCATTGTAGGCAGGCGCAGCTTTGGAAAAGGTCTCGTGCAGGAGCAGTTTGACCTGGATGATGGCGCCGCCCTCCGACTGACCGTTGCCCGCTATTACACCCCTTCCGGTCGCTGCATCCAACGCTCCTTTGCAAAAGGAAGGGAAGCCTATGAGGCTGCTTACGAAGCACGCTTAGATAATGGAATTCAGGCCGACAGCGTTACGGATTCCGGTAATGAAGGGACCAAATATTTCACCCTCGTTCATCATCGGGTCGTGCATGGTTCAGGCGGCATTACCCCAGATTTGGCGGTCTCAAACGATTCAGGGAAGCTTACCCACAGCCTGCTTTATGTACTGGCCTCTGACGGGCTTCAGGAAGCTATTTGGGACTATTATGATGCCCAGTATCGTCAGCTAAGGAACTATCGGAGCATCGGAGAATTTCAGCGGGATTTTCGCGGTGAAGACACCGTTATTGCTGCATATCTCAATCGTCTCCCGCCTGCAGAGCGAGCCCTTTCCCGCGCTGTGCTTGGCAAGGCAGAAAATGAGCGCTACCTCAAGATTCAGATTCGTGGGCAGTTGGCGCGCACCATTTTTGGAAACAACGGCTATTACGCCGTCAGCGCAAGGGGAGATGAGGTCATTGAGCGAAGCGTGCAAGTCCTCAATTCGCCGGAATATTTAAGGCTCATAGGCGGGTAATGAGTCCAGCCAACTAACTGAGCCGGTACTAAAATCGGCGCAATAGCTCTCCCGGCCATTGCTCAGGAGCCAGAAACGACAGCCTGGCAGACGGCCATGATACTGTGCAGCCTGAAGCAAGACAGCTTCCGTAATCGCAACCGTAGGGGACTTGCATTCTATCAGCATCCAGGGCTGTGTGCGCTCTCTTTGAAAAATGACTGCATCAAAGCGTAAGGTGGTGTGTCCCAAGTCAATCCCTCGTTCCACAGCGGTCAGGCCCATCGGGTAGCCCATTTTGTGATGCAGGAAGTACAGTAAAGCCTGCCGGACATGCTCCTCGGGGCTCAGTACCACCCATATTTTCCGTATTGGGTCCCAAATCTGGGTAAGCCCGTTATAGCTGCGGGTTCGCAAGGGCATTTCCAACAAGGGAAGTTGAAGCATGGGCGGCAAAACTATTGTCTGAACAGGTCGGAGTCATCCTTTATGGAACGCAATCCCCTTTTCTAAGATGGCTAATAACCCAAAAGCTATCAGCAGGTTGTGAAAAACAGATGAGAGCATCTTCAGCATCTCGCCGTCGAAAGCCCTTAAAAAAGAACTGCCCCGGCACAGGGCCGGGGCAGTAAATCAGTAAATCCAGGCGCGATTAGCGGCGCAGATCAGGGTGCGGAGGAGCCACATTGCTGGGGCCTTCTTCACCAGGATTAGCGGAGCGGTAGTTGACTGCGTTTTCACCAGCCTGACCTTCATATTGGAAGATGAAGCGGTTGCGGTCGATGTTGTTGTGTTCGCTCATGTACTCAATTACAGAGTTCACGCGATCCCAGCTACGCTGTTGAGCCAGCTTGCTGCCACCGCCATTACCCATTACTACCACGCGGCAGTCGGGGTTGGCCTGCATTTGAGCAGCGAGGGTTGCAAGTTGTGCTTGCATAGCAGGAGTGATGTTGGAGCTGCCGGCCTTGAAGACAATGGCACCCGGGGCGATATTGCCGCAAGAAGCCTTCGTCATGCCTTCGCAGTGGCAGGGGCACTTACCTACGCCGTCGGCATCCACAGGCTGGCATTCGGTCGGAGTGATGAGTTGCTTATCGCGATCGTCAGGTACACCATCACCATCTGTATCCATCGGGCAACCGTGGCTATCAACAGCAGTACCTGCAGGAGTGCCGGGGCACTTGTCGAATTGGTCAGCAATACCATCGCCGTCTGCATCAGGCAGTACAGGCTCAGGCAGCACCATGTGGCGCGGAGTAGAGAGTTCGCCGTAGCTGTAATCCAGCGGGTTCAGCCAGTAGAGAGGCTCTACGTTGCGGCTGCCACCACCAATGTTTACGTTAATACCCAGTGCGAGGAAGTTGATACCGTCCTTGTTCTGAGAAGGAACACCGATATGGGTTCCGCTAGCACCGGAATTTTCATCCCACATCTGACCATCCAGCAGGTCTTCGTTGGTAGTCGGGAAGAAAGAAACGCGATCTTCCAGAGACAGGTTGATACGGCGGGAGATACGATACTGAACGCCGGCACCGAATGAGGTTACAAAGCTCAACTTCTTCGTG
>JAMIQN010000220.1:0-6511 GCA_035914595.1 Chitinophagaceae bacterium
CATCACCCTTACCGACATGAACGGCTGCCTGCTGCGCAGCATGACGAGCACTACTGTGCGGAATGAGATCAGCATTGGCAATCTGCCTCAGGGCACGTATTTGCTACACCTGGAAAACAGCGAAGGGCGCGTGATTACGCAGCCTATCATGAAGTACTAAGCACGTTCTGAATAGCGCTCTTCCTTCATTCCGCCTTCAAAGACTGATTATGAATTGCTTTTCCTCATTGCGCTCACTCTTGTGGTTGCTGGCATCAAGTGCATGTACGCTTTCGGCGTCCGCTCAGTACGCACCGCAGGTAGGCCTCAGTGGCAGCACAGCTATCTATAAAGACAGCGCCGTATTTGTAGGCTGGGCCACGGACTGCACGGTGTCCCGTGGTCTGCAACAGATCGGCGTCCCCACCTCCGGCGATGCCTCACTGGGAAATCCGGGCATGGCACTTGGAAAAGCGGATGGACAGGTGGTTAGTCTTGGGGATAGCGGTGTAGCTGTACTTCACTTTGCATCACCCATCACAGATAAGCCTGGGCCTGACTTCGCCGTGTTTGAAAATGGCTTCCTGTATGCCGGTGATTCGGTACGTGCTTTCCTTGAATTGGCTTTTGTAGAAGTCAGTTCCGATGGCGTTCATTTCACGCGATTCCCTGCCAGCAGCAGGACACAGGATAGTGTGCAAATCTCTCCTTCGGCACCGCCCAGCCTCATTGATGCCCGCGAGATCAATAATCTGGCCGGGAAGTATCTGGCGGGCTGGGGCACCCCTTTTGACTTGCAGGAATTGGCTGACAGTCCGAACCTGAATATTGAAAGAATAACGACGGTGCGCATCGTGGATGTGGTGGGAAGTATTGGCGCCCATGCAAGCCTCGATCACGAGGGACGCAAGATCAATGACCCTTTCCCGTCGCCATTTCCCAGCAGTGGCTTCGACCTGGATGCGGTGGGAGTGATTCATCAAATTCCGCTTGCGGTGGGCTCTGTGGCAAGCCAGGAATCGGTACGGGTTTTCCCCAATCCGGCGCATGATTTTGTTCGGATTCAACTGCCGGAAGGAGGCGCCAGCCTTGCCTTATATGACCTAGCCGGAAGAAAACTTCAATCGAAAGAAACGCTATTGCCGGAGGCCATGATGGACTTGAGGGCGCTGCCTCAGGGCATCTATTTTCTTCAGGCCTCCTCCCCGAAAACTGAACCATGTCGCGTACGCATCTTGCATTACTGACCGGCCTTCTTCTGCTGTTTTCATGCAGCAAAGAATCGGAGGACAAGGGCCCGTTGCCCGGCACCGGTGGCCGTCGTGTGTTCGTGGTTTGTGAAGGTGCCTACGGCAATGGCAACAGCGCGCTCACCCTGCATCTGCCGGATTCGGGCCGCACCATTGCGGATGCCTTTGCACAGGCCAACGGGCGTGGCCTTGGCGACGTCTTTCAAAGCATGACGGCCGTGCCAGGCACGAGCGATTTTCTGCTCTGCATCAACAACAGCGACCGGATTTCTTTCGTTGAAAAAACGACCTTGCTTGAAACGGGCAACCTTTCCATTCCGAAGCCCCGCTATGCGGTGCCGCTGAGTCCGGACCGGGTATATGTATCGTCCCTTTTCAACAACAAAATTTATTTGTTGAATCCGCAGTCGCGCACCATCACACAAAGCATTGAACTGCCCTACCGCAACCCCGAAGGCATGGTGCTGAACGGTGCCAGGCTTTGGGTGGCCACATGGGATACTGCTACTGCACACATCTATGGCATTGACACGAGTAGCAACCGGATTGTAGATAGTATGATTGTCGCAGGCAGGGCACCGCAAGAGATTTTGTTGGATAGAGAAGGCATGATGTGGGTGCTTTCAGGGAATGATGCGCAGCATGTAGGCTCGCGATTGACGCGCCTGCGCAGCGATGGCAGCATGGCCGCCAGCTACGATTTCGGGCCGGCTGTGGCCATGAAGCCGGTGTTCAACGCCACCCACGACACCCTTTATTTTCTGGAAGTAGCCTATAACGGAGGTAGTAGTAATAACGGCGTTTACCGGATGGATATTCATGCTTCAGCCCTGCCTGCTACGCCCTTTGTGGCCGCATCGGGATTGCAGTATTTCTGGGCAGTAGGCGTGCAGCCCGGCACGGGGCGCGTGTTTGTCGCCGACCCAAAGGGATTTACTCAAAAGGGTTTCGTGCGCGTGTATCAGCCGGATGGCAGTGCCGTGGATTCTTTCGCTACCGGCGTGGGCCCGGGTCATTTTTATTTCGACGACTAAATGCGCCGCTCTGCCATCTGCCTGACGATCCTGATGTGCGTGGCGCGCGTGGCGCAGGCACAGCAGTTGGCCGATACGCTGGAAGATGCCGTTGTGCGAGGAAAGCGCGTTTCGAAGGAGGTGAAAGCACGCCATGAGGTAGGTATCAAGGTGCGGGACATAGACCGGCAGACTCTGGAGTCTTTTCGCAATCAAAGCCTCGCTGACCTGCTGGCTGCACGCTCCAGCGCATTTGTAAAATCCACGGGGCTGAACACTTTTTCTACACTCAGCCTGAGGGGCGCTTCTGCCGCACAAACGGCCGTCTATTGGGAAGGCATTCCGTTGATGAATGGAGCAAGCGGGCTGGTGGATTTATCGCTCCTGCCACTGGCTTTTACAGGCAGGGTTCAGATAGATTATGGAAGCAGTGCGGCCCTTCGGGGAAGCGGAAATGTGGGCGGTGCCGTGTTGTTGCAGGACGAGCCTGCAGTATTTACCCCTTCGAAGGAATGGCGCGGCAACGTGGGCATTGGAGGAGGTTCGTTTGGAAGCTTCAATGGGAATGGCAGTATTGCCTTTAGCTCGCGGCGCAGTTTCATGCAGGCGGGCCTCAGTTATGGTAGTGCTGCGAACCGGTTTCAGGCAGAAGACTTGTTGGGAAATTCCTTCCGAATGCCACATGCGCAGCAGCGTCAATGGCAGGGTTCGGCACAATGGGCTTTTCGAATGAATGAGGGGAATGAGCTGAGCCTACACGCCCGGTTGCTGCGTGCCCATCGAGAAATTCCTCCGGCCCTGTTTGAACTGCAATCGGGGAAGGAATATGAGGCTACAGATTTCAGGACCTTGCTTCAATGGCGGCATCGTTCGACGCGGGATGTGTCGCGAAAAAGCTATGCGAAGCTGGCTTTGTTGGGCAACGGCATGAACTACGAAGACTCTACCATCGGGCTTCAAAGTGCTTTGCACAGCCGGCAGTTTTATGGAGAAGTGGGGTGGGAGCGGAGCTTGTTGCGAAAAGGCAGCCTGCTTGTGTTTGCGCCGGTTCAATATTTCTGGTTGCAAGAGCAGCCCGCCACTCAGTTTCGCGTCGCATTGGCCTCATCCGCAACGATGCCCTTTTTCCCTATTGCAAAAAGGCCGGGTAGCTATCGTTTCGTGACTGCGGTTCATTTCAGACTTGAAAACTTTGATGGTACCTGGATTGGTTTGCCCGGCCTGAATTTGAGTTATCAGATTGCGGAAGAATGGCAGCTTCGGGGCAATGTGCAATACACCTATCGGGCGCCAACGCTTAATGAGCGCTACTATCAGCCGGGCGGCAATCAGGATTTGCGGCCGGAGCATGGCTGGAGCGTGGATGGCGGCCTGGACTGGCAGCACCGGACGGCGAACCATTGGACCTTGCGCTACAGCCTTTCTGCTTATGACCGCTACATCCGCGACTGGATCATCTGGCTGGGCGGCGCCATCTGGACGCCCCACAATCTGGCTGCCGTGAGGAGCCGCGGCCTGGAGCTGGAGCATACATTGAAGAAAGAATGGGGCAAAACATTCTGGAGCCTGAGCCTGAGCGGCGCCCTTGTTCAGTCGCAACTCATGGAAAGCAACCTGACGGGTGACAGTAGCATTGGGAAACAATTGCCATATGTGCCACCGCTGATGGCCGCCGCCGTAATGCGGTTAGGGCGTGAAGCTTTTTTTCTGGAATGGACCACCGGCTATACCGGACGGCGCTATACCCTCAGCGATGAGTCGGACTGGCTGCCCGGCTACAGCCTGAGCGGGCTGAATTTGGTAGGTTATTTTCCCGTCAGGGGCTATCGGCTGCGGGTTCAGTTGACCTGCAACAATATTTTTGCAGCCAGGTACGAAGTAGTGGCCTACCGGCCGATGCCCCGAACCGGTTGGGGCCTAAGTGCGGTGATTTACCTCAAAAAAGAAGGCTAATACCCTACTTTGGAAAGAAAGAGTTTGGTACTCACCCAACCCTTTGGGAAAAAAAGCGGTCTTGTAGGGGTAGAATTTGTTCATTAGAATCTTACTTGTCTTCCGCCTTGGCATATAGTGGACCTGTTCAGGCTGATGAGCTTCAGGAGCTGATACAGGGATGCGCCCGCAATGAGCGCGCGGCACAGGAGAAGGTGTATCATCTTTTTTATGGACGAATGATGGCAGTAGTGAGGAGGTATATAGACCAGCAGGAACAGGCCGAAGAGGTGCTGAATAACGGCTTTCTGCGCGCTTTTCAGCGGGTGGGACAATACAACTTTAAAGGCACGTTTGAGGGCTGGCTGCGCAAGATTATGTTCCATTGTGTGAGCGACTATGTGAAGGTGCAGGTCAACCAAAACAATACTGCCGCCCTGTCGGAACGCGATGAAGCAGTAAGCAATGAGGTAGCCTCCAAGCTGTACTACAATCAACTTTTGGAGTTAGTGCAAGCCTTGCCGCAATCCACGCGCTTTGTGTTTAATATGTTCGTATTGGAAGGCTTTTCGCACCGCGAGATTGCCAAAATGCTGAACATCTCTGTAGGTACCTCCAAGTGGCATTTGAACGAAGGAAGGAAACAACTAAAAGACATGATTGAGAAGCTGGGACTTCAATACAAATACTGAGTAAACGAATCCGGTAATGGATAACAACATGATTCGAATAGACGACCTGGTGAGGCAGCGCCTGAGTGGCGTTGAGGAGCCGGAGCGCCCGGGCGCCTGGGGCAGCATGCGAGAGCTGCTCGACAAGGAAATGCCCCTGGCCGCCAGTCCTAATCGGCGCCGCACCATTTGGTACCTGAGCCTGCTGCTCTTGTTCCTTGGTTCGGCAACCGTTGGCGGCTACCAATGGTATCGCAGCAGTATCGGCACTGCAGGTGGTGGCAACCTCGCAGTGAACGAGCCGTCGGCAGCATTGCCGTCGGCTGCTGTGATATCAAATTCGCCCGCAGTAACTAACAAGAATATCTCGCAAGCACACGGCACTTTAACCGAAAATCCGACATCAACCAATACTACTCCTTCATCTGAATCATCTTCCAACAAGCCTTCCAACCCCTCCAATCAAAACGCAATTGCATTAACCGCTACGCAGCAAAACACGAGTAGCCGGAAGGAGGAAGAGGTCAATCATATTCCGGCAAATCACGAAGCAAGTTCAACAAGCCATCTTCGCAAACACAGTTACGCTGCTGGTGTCAAGGCAACGAATGCTACCGCAAATCGGGCGGCCCATCAGGCATCTGAAACGACAACAGTAGGCGATGTAGCTGCTGTTACTCATTCTTCTACTTCGTCAGTAGAAAAGACGGAAACAAACAATGCCACATCCTTGCATCCCTTGCATCCATTGCCTGCTACGGGCATGAATACGGCTGCAATTCGACAACCAAGGCTGGCAAAAATCAAACACGATTCTGTGATGCGGCTGGAGTTGGTTACACGGCGGGTGTATGATGCCGAGCGCGACAAGTATGTGTATCAAATTGACACCTTCCCCATCGGGAAGTTTGCCCGTACTATCATGATTCCGTTGCCGGAAGAGCAAGAGCCCGCAAGCGTTGCAACAAATGATGCAGGCACAAAGAGCCAGCCCCGTGTTTCTGCACACACAACTGCAGCCGGGACCGCTCAAGAGACAATCAATAGTAACCTGGCCCGTCCCATGAAGGCCTCGGCCATTGCAACAAGCAATACTGTATCGTCTGTAGATGCCACTGCCAACGCCATTTCACCGGCAGCCACAAGCAGCAATAATGCGCTGCAATCGTCGAAGCACGGAAGAGGTTTCCGGTTGTTTGACTTTGAGAAATTGTCTGCTGCGATTGAAAATGCGAAACAGCAATTGGCGCGTATTGAGATGTATCCGGGATTGTCGGCAGGCATCAATGCCAGCATGTTTACCCCCAATGCACTGGGTGGTTTGCAGGCCGGCATCAGTTCGCTTTTTATCCTCAACGACTGGTGGAGCCTGATGACCGAACTGAAGTACTTCCAGCGCTACAATACAGGCAGTAGTGTACGCGACGATTACAAGCAAGTCAGTGATGCAAGCATCGAATTCACGCAACAGAACGGCCAGGACTACAAGCTGTATAAATGGACCGACCGAACCATCCGCCACAGCTTCAATTATGATGTAGTGCGAACCATTGAACTGCCGGTGATGCTTCGTCGTAACTGGGGACAGGCCTATGCCCAGGGTGGTGTCAACTTCATGTTCAGCTCTGCCATCGCCAATACAGAAACCAGTGATTCACTGAGTGAC
>JAMIQN010000221.1:0-2399 GCA_035914595.1 Chitinophagaceae bacterium
TTCCGCTTTCCCAGCATGAAGCCCCACTCATTCCCCGGGGTAGAGGAGGTAGTGGTGGTCGTAGAGGCATCCACCAGTGCAAAACTGTTGATGGTTACGTAGTCCGTACCCAGCAACCACCAGATACCGTCGTTGGTACCGGTACCGGTCGGGCCGGTAATGGTGTTGCCTCCACCATTAAATACAAGGGGATTACTCGCACTCAACGACGAGTTGAGCGTAGCACTTCCCAGTTTATATCCGCCACTGGGTGCCGTCTGCGGATTGCTCGCTGCCAGATTAATGGTAGCACCGCCGGTTCCTACACCGGAAGTATTCAGAGCGGTAATGACCGAGGCGAGGTCGGGATAGGTTGTGCTCGGCACCGAAATGGTTCCGGACAACTGGGCTCGTGAGCTTGCACCGACACAAAGCAGCGCAACGCTGAGGCATAGGAAACGGAGATGTGCTTTCATAGAAGTCATTTCGATGATGGCGACTTTGAAACGGCTATTGGATACACTCCATAGCCTTTATTTTTTTCGAAACGGCAAATTATAGAGTACCCCAACTGAAACCAAGTTTGTCAGGTTTTTTTTTACCAAATCATTGACTGCACTTTAAAATTGGATTAACTATGACAAGACTACCCTTGCAAATTGCCTGAACACACCCGTTTCCAGGTATTTCGGCAAACAACCTGCATATCGCTCCGGCCGGCTCATTTTCTCTTCCGCATACGCCCCTCGCCCCCACCTATTTTTGGCTCCATGAATTTCCGCCTCATCCGCAGCCTTTCGCTTGGCTTGCTGTGCATGTTCGTTGGCTCCACAGCCTTCGCGCAGGACGTATATACGAGCAGTGGCCGGCGCGTCAATTCGAAAACGCAACAACGTACGCAGACAACCGAAGGCTTTGATCCGCAACGCCTCGTCATTGGTGGCGGCTTCAATCTCGGCCTCTCGGACGGGGTGTTTAGCATCGGCGCCTCTCCCATCGTTGGTTATCGCATCACAGATAGGCTCTACGCCGGCGTTGGGCTGGGCATTCTCTACTATAGTTTCAAGGACTACTACCAATTTAATGTAGGTGGCAATGACGAGACGTATCCGCTGCGGGCTACGCTCTATTATCCCAGCCTCTGGTCGCGCTACGTGGTGTTCAACAATTTCTTTGTGCAGGCCGAGGCGGAGTACGATATCCAAAGCCTTTCGATCTACAATCTTGATGTGAATGGGTACCCTCAAAAGACGAAAAGCACCTACTCATCTCCTGCATTATTACTGGGTGCCGGCCTACGCCAGCCTGTGTCCGACAGGGCTGCGCTGGTGATGATCGCCATGTATGACGTCATTCAGGACCCTTACAGCCCATATAAGGATCGGATTGACTTCCGCATCGGTTTTAATGTAGGGTTCTGATTTCCTGCGCTGATTCCACACTTGCGGCTTTGTGTTTTTCGCAGCCTTCCAATAAGGCAACTTTGCGCCCATGCTGCTGCACAAAACCAAGATCATAGCCACCGTAGGCCCCGCCTGCAATACTTACGAGAAACTCCTGGCATTAGTCAATGAAGGCGTCAACGTCTTCCGACTCAATTTCTCGCACGGCACCCACGAGCAGCATCTCGAAGTCATCCGACACATCCGCACCATCAATAAAGAGGTGTCGCGCAACATTGCCATCCTTGCCGATTTGCAAGGCCCCAAACTGCGTGTCGGAGAACTCGAAGGCGGCCAGCGTATGTTGCAGGAAGGCGATGAATTTTACTTCTCCAGCAAACCTTCCACCGGCGAAAAAGACTGCATCTACATCTCCTATCCCGATTTTGCGAATGACCTGCAGCCGGGTGAAAAAATCCTGCTGGACGATGGGAAAATTGAAGTCGTTGCTACTGAAATAACTGCCGATAAAAAAGTGCGCGTCCGCGTCACTGTGCCGGGCCTGCTGCTTTCAAGAAAAGGCGTCAACCTGCCGGATACAAAAATTTCGCTGCCTTCTCTTTCTGAAAAAGACCTTGCCGATCTAGACTTTATTGTCAGCCATGACGACATTGACTGGATCGCTCTTTCCTTCGTGCGCAAGCCGGAAGATGTGAAGGAATTGCGGCAGATCCTCCGCGCCAAAGGCTCCACTGCCAAGATCATTTCCAAGATTGAAAAGCCCGAAGCGCTGACGGCCCTTCGCGAGATCATCCTGGCCTCCGATGCCGTGATGGTGGCCCGTGGCGACCTCGGCGTAGAGCTGCCTCTGGAGCAAATTCCGATGCTGCAGAAAAAAATCATCCGCATGTGCATTCACCGCGCGAAGCCCGTCATCATTGCTACCCAAATGATGGAAAGCATGATAGACCGCACGCGCCCCAACCGTGCCGAAATAACCGACGTGAGCAATGCCGTGCTCGAAGGCGCCGACGCCGT
>JAMIQN010000222.1:0-4642 GCA_035914595.1 Chitinophagaceae bacterium
CCAATACTTATACGGCAACGGCCAATGGCTATTACACTATCCGCGTCCAGATTCGCGCCGCAGAATGCACGGATTCAGCCTCTTACAACCTGACCAACCTGGGGCTGGGGGCTGCGGGGGTTGGGGAAGGCATCGTTCATATTGTGCCGAACCCATCGGGAGGGCGCTTCCAGATTTCCATAGGGCCGGGCGTGGCAGTGCGTCAGATTTCCATTACAGACATTACCGGCAGGAGGGTTCAGGAGCTTCATTACGATGGTCGCACTCAGCCATTTATGACAAGCCTTGATTTAGGGGCACAACCCAGGGGCCTCTACTTTGTGCGGGTGAATACAGACAGCGGCCTGCTGACAAGCAAAGTGCTGATTGAATAATTGGAGGAATGATTGCACAGAGCGGCGGCGGCACAGAGGTGTCGCCGCCGGTGTTTTTATGAAGGCCCGGGAGGTGGAAGGTGGGTGGTGATTGTGGAAACAAAAGGATTGCTGCATCGCAGGTATGGTCATTCACTAAAACGGTCGGCGCTTAAGATGAATCGAAGCTTATTACTCCTGTTTGTTGGATTGCTCATACAGAATGCAGCCTTTTCTCAAACCATCAATCGCGGTTTAGACCTCTCCTTTGGCAATCAGGGAATCGTGATTGATAGCTACGCCGATGGACATTTTCATTCGTACAGCGACGTCGTTTTACAGCCTGACGGAAAAATCATTGGTGTAGGAGACTACGTGGCCCGCTATAAAATAGATGGTCATATTGATTCAAGTTTTGCGGATAGCGGGTTGGTAGCACTCAATTCCTTTACCGATTCTTTAAGTGTTTATGGCTCTAGCGTGGCACTGCAATCAGATGGCAAAATATTGATTTGTGGCATTACTTCTATTTGGGTAGTAAATCATACAGAGGAAGGTGGCTTCTTACTGCGTTTGAAGCCAGATGGCTCATTAGATTCAGCCTTTGGTAACAATGGCAAGGTGCTCTTTTGCTGCGGTTACCAGCATGTGCTTCTGCAGCCTGATGGAAACATTCTTGTAGCAGGCGGCAGCGGTGCCAGCATCATCCTGCACCGATTTAAACCGGATGGCAGCTACGACAGTTCTTTTGGCGTCAATGGCTATGTGGAGACAATAAACCACAATAAAAACAGTGTAGCGAATATGGGCTTGCTGCCCGATGGCCGCATTGCCTTAGGCGGCGCAACCACCAATGGAGTGATAGCCGTATTCGCCGCCCGTTACAAACCCGACGGCACTTTGGATTCCAGCCTCGGCGGTACCGGCCTCATTTATCCCACCCGCACGATTTACATCAGCGATTTCCGGCCAATGGCCGATGGCAAAATGGTTTTTGAGATAGGCGGCTTCAATACCAGTAGTGATGCGGAAGTGCATCGCCTCAAAGCTGATGGCAGCTACGATAGCTCTTTTGGGGTCAACGGAATCCTGCCGGTGCCGGGCCTCGCCATTCAGGCGCTTTGGATCATGTCCGATGGTCGCATTCTTTGCGGAGGCTACAACGATAGTGATTATGTGCTCTGCCGGTTGAAACCGGACGGGCAAGGCATAGATTCCTCATTTGGCATACATGGATTTATCAGTACCGATGTGGCGCATTGGTATAGAGAGCGGCCAAACACGATAGAGCTTCAACCCGATGGCAGAATTATTCTTGCCGGTGACAGCAGAGCGGATATGAATGCTAATCCACGGGCTAGCATGGTTCGTTACAATGCTGATGCCAACGTATCGGTACCTGCTTCACCATTAGCTGAAAGGCCCGTCATTCGGTTATATCCTAATCCGGCCGGTAATACTCTTTTTATAGAGGCACCAAGCTATTCGCAGGGTGGGGTAATAAAACTCTGCAATATTATCGGTCGCCTGCTGCTTAGCAAACCGTTCGATGGTGGTCGCACTACTCTCAATATTACGGACTTGCCTGCCGGCCTGTATATTCTCCACTGGCAGGGCGCAGCGCAGAAATTCATTAAAGAATAAGCCATTGGAAGCCGGCACACTGCTTCTTTAAACGGGTAGCATTTGCGCCGGCAACGGGGCCAAGGGAAATCCCTTCATGCATCGCAGCTACCAATGCGTCCATACCGGACTGCCTTTCCCCATTTTAAGGCTTCATGCTACCGTCCGGCTCATTACCTTTGCGAACTTTTTCAGGAAAAAGATTCTAATAACCAAATTCAAATGGCAGACCTCCGCTATCAGCGCAACTTCGGCATTGCGGCCCACATTGACGCTGGAAAGACGACCACCACCGAGCGCATCCTGCGCTACACCGGCATGATTCACCGCATTGGCGAAGTACACGAAGGCGCAGCTACCACCGACTGGATGGAGCAGGAAAAAGAGCGCGGTATCACCATCACTTCCGCAGCCGTAAGCTGTAAGTGGAATTTCCCTACCGACAAGGGCCAGCCGATTAAAGGCACCACTAAGGAATATTCTTTCAACATCATTGACACCCCGGGCCACGTGGACTTCACCGTAGAAGTGGAGCGCTCCATGCGCGTGCTGGATGGCCTGATTGCCCTGTTTTCTGCCGTGGACGGCGTTGAGCCTCAGAGCGAAACCGTATGGCGCCAAGCCAACCGCTACCGCGTTCCCCGCATCGGCTTCGTCAACAAGATGGACCGGATCGGTGCTGACTTCCTGATGGTGGTGCAGCAGGTGAAAGACATGCTCGGCGCCAAGGCCGTTCCCCTCCAACTGCCCATCGGTGCCGAAGACAATTTCAAAGGCGTCGTGGACCTCATCAAGATGAAGGGAATCGTCTGGCACGTGGAAACCGAAGGCATGACCTTCGATGAAATTCCGGTGCCGGAAGACATGGTGGAAGATGTGAACCTGTGGCGTCAGAATCTCGTGGAAGCGGTTGCTGAATACGACGATACCCTGATGGAGAAATTCTTCGAAGACCCTAACAGCATCACCGAAGAAGAAATGCACGAAGCCATCCGCAAGGCCACCATAGACCTTTCGATTGTGCCGATGATGTGCGGTTCTTCGTTCAAGAATAAGGGGGTACAAACCGCGCTGGACGCCGTTTGCCGCTACCTGCCTTCACCCGTGGACATTGAAGCCATCAAGGGTACCGACCCCGACACCGGCGATGAAATCATCCGCAAGCCCGATGCGAAGGAGCCTTTCGCAGCCCTGGCCTTCAAAATCATGACCGACCCCTTCGTGGGCCGTCTCGCCTTCTTCCGCGTCTATTCCGGCCACCTCGACGCCGGCAGCTATGTGCTCAACGTGCGCAGCGGCAAGAACGAGCGTATCAGCCGTATCATGAAGATGTTTGCCAACAAGCAAAACCCCATTGACTTCATCGAAGCCGGTGACATCGGAGCGGCTGTAGGCTTTAAGGACATCAAAACCGGCGACTCGCTGTGCGACGAAAAGCACCCGATTGCACTGGAAAATATGTTCATCCCCGAGCCGGTAATCGCCATCGCCGTGGAGCCGAAGACGCAGGCCGACGTGGACAAGATGGGCATGGCCATCGCCAAGCTGGTGGAAGAAGACCCCACCCTGCGCGTAAACACCGACGAAGACACCGGCCAAACCATCCTGCGTGGTATGGGCGAGCTGCACCTCGAAATCATCGTGGACCGTATGCGCCGCGAATTCAAGGTAGAAATCAACCAGGGCGCACCTCAGGTAGCTTACAAAGAAGCCTTCACCGCGAAGGTGGAGCACCGCGAAGTGTTTAAGAAGCAGACAGGTGGTCGTGGTAAGTTCGCCGATATCCAGTTTGAAATCGGCCCCGCCGACGAGGAATTCCTCAAGGAAGGCAAGGGCAACTACCAGTTTGTGAACGACATCTTTGGTGGCTCTATCCCCAAGGAATTTATCCCTGCCATCCAAAAGGGCTTTGAAGCCTCCATGACTACAGGCGTGCTCGCCGGCTTCCCGGTAGAAAACATGCGCGTGCGCATCTTCGATGGCTCTTTCCACCAGGTGGACTCCGACTCCATGTCGTTTGAGCTTTGCGCCAAGAGCGGCTTCCGCGAAGCGGGACGCAAGGCCAAGCCCATCATCCTGGAGCCAATCATGAAGGTGGAAGTCGTGACGCCCGACCAGTACATGGGCGACGTGACCGGCGACCTCAACCGCCGCCGCGCCATGCTGGAAGGCATGGACAGCCGCAACAACCTACAGGTAATCAAGGCTAAGGTGCCGCTGAGCGAAATGTTCGGTTATGTCACCCAGCTCCGCTCGCTGTCTTCAGGCCGCGCTACCTCCACCATGGAGTTCAGCCACTATGCACCGGCTCCGCGCAACATCGAAGAAGAAGTAGTTGCGAAGTCGAAAGGCAAGGTGAGCGCATAATTGAGACGCAAATCATAGCAAAGCCGCCTCCGAAATGGGGCGGCTTTTTTGTGCTGTATTTTCGTAAAAATGAATTATTGCCGTTATGGGATTAGTGTATGCAGATATTGAATTGATCAACGAGGACGACCTCGCAATGGCGCGCAGAAGCATAATTGGCGAAGAAGAAGTGCGGCGGATCAACGTGACCATGACGGTGGATTCCGGCGCCTACATGATGGCCATCAATGAGACGATTCAGTCGCAGCTTGCATTGCCTTTTCTGGAAAAAAGGAAAGTACAGTTGGCCAACAGCCAGG
>JAMIQN010000223.1:0-3777 GCA_035914595.1 Chitinophagaceae bacterium
GGCGCGCGTGAAGACATTTACAGAAAAGCCCTCGATTGAACTGGCGCGCACCTTCCTGAAAAGCGGCGATTTTCTATGGAACTCCGGCATCTTCATCTGGAACGTGCGAAGCATTATGGCAGCCCTCGAAAAGTATCTGCCTGAGCTGAACGATGTCTTCGTGCAGGCCGATGGTATGTACAACACACCGCGCGAACCGGATGTGATCTCGGAACTCTATCAGCAATGCACCAACATCTCCATTGACTATGGTATCATGGAGAAAGCCAAGAATGTGTTTAGCATTCCGGCCTACTTCGGCTGGTGCGACCTCGGCACCTGGGATAGCGCCTACGACAATTCACAGAAAGACGTCCTCGGCAATGCCGTGTATGGTGCCAACGTGATGGTGGTGGATGCTAACGAGTGCATTATCAAAGCACCGGATGAGAAGCTGGTAGTTGTTCAAGGCCTCAACCGGTATGTGCTTATTGACACACCTGACGTATTGCTGATTTGCGAGCGCGAACGAGAGCAGCAGATTAAGGAATACGTAGCCGAAGTGAAGCGGAACAAGGGCGAACGGTACCTGTAAACGCCGATCCGCTCAGCCCTTTTTTGCTATCCTCTTAATTCGGAAACATGCAAGCGCATACGACCATCTTCAGCGTTATGTCGGCACTGGCTGCAAAGCATGGTGCCATCAATTTGTCGCAGGGCTTCCCCGATTTTGAAGTGGATGCGCGGATGTGCCGACTGGTGGCTCAGGCCATGCAGGAAGGTTTCAATCAATACGCACCCATGCCCGGGCTGCCGGCCCTGCGCCAGGCTATTGCGGATGATTTTGCAAGGCGCCACAGCCTTCAGATAGATGGCGAGCAGGAGGTAACCATCACCCCCGGTGCCACCTATGCGATCTACGCTGCCTTCGCAAGTATCCTGCACCCTGGTGATGAAGTGATAGTGCTGGAACCTGCCTACGACAGCTACATCCCCAACATTCGCCAATGTGGCGGCGTACCGCGAATCATTCGAATGGAAGCACCTTCCTTCCGACCGGACTGGGAGCGGCTGAAGGCCATGATAACCTCACGAACCCGCGCCATCATCATCAACTCGCCACACAACCCTACGGGCAGCGTCCTCTTACCCGAAGACCTGAATGCACTGGCTGAAATCGTAGCACAAAGTGGCATCTACGTCATTGCGGATGAGGTGTACGAGCAACTGGTGTATGATGGTCGAAAGCATCATAGTGTATTGTCACATGCAGGCCTGCGGCAACGCTCCTTTGCGGTTTATTCCTTCGGAAAATCCTTTCACAGTACCGGCTGGAAGATGGGCTATTGTATTGCGCCGGCCGAGCTGACTGCACGGTTCAGGGGTGTGCATCAATACCTCGCTTTTTCAGTGAACACACCGATGCAAAAAGGCATCGCTGACTACCTCAATCTGCCCGACCGAGAGGCGCCTTCCATCGCCATGCAGGCCCGTCGTGACCTCTTCCTTTCCCTGCTGAAAGATGCGCCGTTTGAGGTGCCTCAGGTAGCCGCCGGCTCCTATTTTCAGTTGCTTTCTTATCGGGGCCTTTCTGCGCAGCAAGACCGAGCCTTCGCCGAATGGCTGACCGAACATGCGGGCGTGGCCTCCATTCCCGTCTCTGCTTTTTACAGCGATGGCCATGACGACCGGCTGCTTCGCTTTTGCTTCGCAAAGAAGGATGAAACACTTCAGGCGGCGGCGGCGAAGCTTGGAGGGCTGCAGCTTTCATGAAATTTTCGAAAAACGCTTTTTAGAAATGGCAAAGAATAAACACGGCCAGGGCGGTATGGTCTATTCCACAGACCCGGCGTTTGCTGCGTCTTTCAATGAAGAGCCGGAAGCGCAGGAAACCTTGCCCAAGGGTAGCCAGAAACTGCGGGTGCTCACCGACCGGAAGCAACGCGCCGGCAAAGTGGTGACGCTGGTGACCGGCTTCATCGGAACAGAGGCCGACCTGACGGCTTTGGGCAAAGAGCTAAAGACCAAATGCGGGGCAGGAGGCAGCGTCAAGGATGGGGAAATCCTCATTCAGGGCGACTACCGGGATAAGGTGATCGGCTGGCTGAAGGATTGGGGTTATGTGGGAGTAAAATAATTTGAGGCTGATTAAGCATAGCAAGCTGATTTTCCTTCGGAAAATGGCCTTTTCTAAGCCCTACCTTTGCGGCCCATGCCTCAGCTTTCCGACATCAAACTGCTCAACGAAAAAGAAACGCGCGCCGGTTTTGGCGAAGGTATTCTTGAAGCAGGCCGCCGCAATCCGAACGTCGTGGCCCTCACCGCCGACCTGGCCGGCTCGCTCAAGTTGGGCCCTTTTATCAAGGAATTTCCCAATCGCTTTTTCCAGTGCGGCATTGCCGAAGCCAACATGATGGGCGTAGCGGCAGGATTGAGCATCGGCGGCAAGATTCCTTACACCACCACGTTTGCCAATTTTTCTACCTCGCGGGTCTATGACCAGGTACGGCAGAGCATTGCTTATAGCGGCAAGAATGTAAAAATCTGTGCGAGCCATGCCGGCCTGACGCTGGGCGAAGATGGTGCAACCCATCAGGTGCTGGAGGATATCGGCATGATGAAAATGCTGCCCGGTATGACGGTGATTGTGCCCTGCGATTTCAACCAGACTAAGGCGGCGACCATTGCCATTGCCGATCACAAAGGGCCGGTGTATCTCCGTTTTGGCCGTCCCAAGTGGGCCAATTTCACTGCAGAAGATGGCAGTGATTTTCAGATTGGGAAAGCTCAGCTTCTTGCCGAAGGCAGCGACGTCACCCTGATAGCCTGCGGGCACCTCGTATGGATGGCCGTGCAGGCAGCGCAAATGCTTGCTGAAAAAGGCATTTCAGCCGAAGTGATCAACATGCATACGATTAAGCCGCTGGATGAAGAAGCCATTCTTCGTTCGGTGAAAAAGACGGGCTGTGTGGTGACGGCGGAAGAGCACCAGCAGAACGGAGGCCTGGGCGAAAGCGTGGCGGGCGTGTTGGCACGCCATTATCCGGCGCCGATGGAGATGGTTGCCGTTCAGGACAGCTTTGGTGAGAGCGGAACGCCGCTGCAATTGTTGGAAAAGTATGGCTTGAGCAAAGAGAAAATTGCTGCAAAGGCCGAGGCGGTATTGGCAAGGAAATAAGCTGAACACTTTAGACTACAACGAGGAAGAGGTGCCCCCCAAGGCGCTTCTTTTTTTTGCCCCAACTCTACGACAAAATTGGTACTGCCATCATATTGCAGATAACATATCAGCATTCTATTTTTGGATGCGAACGATTACTATTTGAAAACTCAACCTTCAAACTCCCTTAGCCATGAAACAAATTCTATCCCTCCTGATCCTGGTGGCAAGCACCACACTCGCGTCTGCCACAGTGTACACTGTCAATAACAATAACCCGACGCCGGGTCAGTACACCACGCTTGCAGCAGCGCAAACGGTAGCCTCACCCGGCGATACCCTGCTCATTGCCGGCTCACCATACAGCTACAATGATTTCACCATATCGAAAAGGCTGACTATCATCGGAACCGGGCATCATCCTTTGGGTGATTTCCCTGCATCGAGCACGCTAAACAAAATCGATTTTTCAACCGCTGTTACCGCCACCACCCTTTATGATGTGAATATCATAGGCCTGGATGTGAACGTTATAGACTTTAGCCTGTCTGGCACCCATCGGGCCTATGTAAGTCGTTGCCGAATCAGGAGCTACCTCTTTTTATCAACGAGTCAGGATAGCATTCTGATTGAGGGTA
>JAMIQN010000224.1:0-13936 GCA_035914595.1 Chitinophagaceae bacterium
TATTGTAGTCCGGAACGGCTGCAGTCCTACCGCTTCCAAGAATTGCTCCCCTGGATCAATCCCTGTATGATCGCCGTGGACGAAGCGCATTGCGTGTCGCAATGGGGCCATGATTTTCGGCCTGAGTATCTGGAAATCGCTTCTCTGAGAAAACACTTTCCGCGTGTCCCCATGCTGGCACTCACCGCTTCGGCAACGCCCGCCAGTGTGGACGATATATGCAAACAACTGGGCCTACGACAGCCGGCCATTTTCAGGCAAAGCTTTTCCCGGCCCAATATCTATTACGAACTGCGGCGCTCTGAGAACAAGGTGAGCGATACCGTCAGTGCACTACGGCAGGCGCAGGGGCCGGCCATCGTTTATTGTCGCAGCCGCCGTCAGACGGAAAGCCTTAGTCATATTCTGGAAGAAGAAGGCTTCCGCGCCAGCCACTACCACGCCGGCATGAAGCCCGATGCACGTGCCGAAGCGCAGGACAACTGGATGAACGGGCTTAACAATGTGATGGTTTGCACTACGGCCTTCGGCATGGGTATCAACAAGGCCGATGTGCGCCTGGTACTGCACTGGGACCCGCCGGAAAACCTCGAAGCATGGTATCAGGAATCAGGGCGATGTGGCCGCGATGGCAAGCCTGCCCATGCACTAACCCTGTTCAGTCAGTCTGATATCAACCGACTGAAAGGAAGCACCCGTCTGCAATACCCGGATGCTGCCTTTTTACGGCAGGTATATCAAAACGTCACCGAATATCTGCAGGTGGGTATCGGCATGCAGCCTGACCGCTACTTCCCTTTTGAGATAACCGATTTCTGCAGAAAATTTTCATTGCGTAGTGCTGCCGTCAGCCCTGCCATGCGGCTGTTGGCCCGTGAAGGATTATGGACCCTCACAGAGTCCGTCTTTCATCCGCCAACGGTTCAGTTTAAAATAGAGCGCCACGCCATTGACCAGTTGGCGGCGCACTACCCTGCGCTCGCCTCGGTATGTGTGGCCCTATTGCGTCTGTATGCAGGCATCTTTCAGTTTCCGGTGCCGGTACATCTTCATGCGGTAGCACGCAAACTACGTTGGCGCCAAAAGCAGGTAGAGCAGGCACTTGCGCAGCTTGCCTCCATGGGCTTCATCGCGTGGACTCCGGTAGCCGAAGGGCCCCAACTTTTCTTCCATCACTACCGCGTGGACAGTCGCCATCTCATCCTGAACACCGAACGACTTCATCGCTTACGCAGCCATCACGAAGAGCGGACACAGGCGATGCTGGGTTTCCTTCAAGACGAAAAACAGTGCAAGGGAAATACCGTGCAGCGCTACTTCGGTGAACATCCGGAAAAGTCCTGCGGCCATTGCTGTGTGTGCGCAAAACCCGCGCAGGGAGCAATGAAGCTGCGCAGTCTTCGGGAAGAAATTCTGGAACTATTGCAAACTGCAGCCCTGCCTTTGGCAGAACTATCTTCGCGCTTCCCTCAGGAAAGCCGGCAGGAAGTGATCAGCACATTGCGCGCCATGGTGGAGCGCGGCCATATCATTTGGCACCCCGATAACAGCTTCAGCCTGCCAAAGAGAAAATAGCGTTCCTCTAACCCCTATGAAGGCTCCGATTCGTTTTGCAGTGCTTGGCTACGGCAATATTGGCAAGCGCCACGCCCATCATATTGCGACCAACCCCAACACCCGCCTCACCGCCATCTGCGACTGCGACGTAACAAAACAGCATAGTGCCCCAAGCGAGGTGCCATTTTTTGAAGATGCTGATGCGATGCTGCGTACCGGCCTGGCAGATGTCGTCTGTGTGTGCACGCCCAATTACCTGCACGAAGCACACGCAATCGCTGCATTGAAAACCGGACATCATGCTGTGGTGGAAAAGCCGATGGCATTGAGTGTAGCCTCCTGCGACCGCATGATAGCGGCGGCTGAGACAAGCGGGAAACTCATTTTCGCTGTAAAGCAAAACCGATACAATCCGCCAGTGCAGGCCGTGAAGCAATTGATGGATGCGGGTGGATTAGGAAGACTGTTTCTAGTTCAGGTAAACTGCTTCTGGAACCGGGGCGACAGTTATTACGCCGCCAGCCCCTGGCGTGGCAAGAAGGCCTTAGATGGTGGCGTGCTCTTCACCCAGTTCAGCCACTTTGTAGATATCCTGCTATACCTGGCCGGCAGCATAGAAAGTGCCCGTGGCCTCATTCAAAATTTTGCGCACCGCCACAATACCGAGATGGAAGACACCGGCACATTTTGCCTAAAAGGCAGCGATGGTATGCTCGTGGACTTCAGCTTCACAACCTGTGCCTATGGCCAGAATATGGAAGGTGCCATCACGCTATTTGGAGAAAAGGGCACTGTGAAAATCGGCGGTCAATACCTGAACACCATCGAATATCAGCGCCTCGAAAACGGGACTTTACCCGAGATAAACATCGCTGCTAAAGCCAACGATTATGGCAGCTACCAAGGCTCCATGAGCAATCACGACCGTGTCATTCAAAACGTGATTGAGGTGCTTTGCGAAGGCAGGGAAATGATGACCGGGCCGGAAGAAGCCCGTGAGGTAGTCCGCATCATTGAGATGATGTACGAAGGTGCGGGGGAGCAACCTTCATAGTTCGTCCGACGACGCCTTTGTCCAAATCCAATCAGCGGAATCTTTCAAAAAAGAGCAACCGTTCTCAAACCAATTCCGGCTCCTGTTGCAAGTGTCGCGACTGCTCCGAAACTAACGACGGCGCACGTTTCAGCCGCTGTTGGGGCTTGCGCTGCTTCTTTCTTTTACCCAGCCAAACCAAGAATCCCGTAATCGGCAGGCTGGTACAAATCAGGCTCACAAAAAAGGCAAGTAGCTTCCCCGGTAAGCCCCAAATGGCGCCCACGTGGATGTCATAGTTCGCGCGGTTGAGTTTGTCGGCAAAAGAGGCATCCACATACTTTTTTGCAAGCAGCGAAGAAGAAGGGAGCACCTGCAGGCTGTATTGATCAAAGGCCAGTTGCTCGCGCTTGTAGTAAGTCACCGGATCCGGGTTGGTGATGACTCGAAAAACATCGTCCGCCTTCTTTGGAAGGATGATCCGCAACCGCCCTACTTCGTTACGGGAATTGGGGCGCAGCCGCAGCCAGAGCTGGTCCACAGGAGACCGGCCGGACATCGAAATATTTGCTGGAACCACCGAAGCCAGCTTCTCCTTTTTCGGTAGGCTTCGCCCTCCCGAGCTAACCCAATACAGCGATTTATTGAACCATTCAAACCCCCACACCATGCCCGTCAATCCGAGTACCAGCGCCACAAGCATTGCGTAAAATCCGAGCACATTGTGCAGGTCATAATTCAGGCGCTTGAAGCCTGCCCGCCATTTTAGCTTAAAGCTCTTGTTGACGTTGGCCTTCTTCAGATTTTTTGGCCACCACATCACCAGGCCCGTCAGCAGGAGCACCACAAAAATCAGAGTGGCTGTGGCGACCAGGGGCTGGCCGATTTTAGGCGGTAGCCAGAAATAGAAATGCCCGGCAAGGATGATGCGGAAGAAATCCTTCTTGAGGATTTTTTCCTTTAGCACCTCACCGTTATATGGGTTCAGGTACACCATCGTGTAGCCTTTTTCACGCGTCTGATAGGCGGCGATGGCGGCAGAACCTGCATCTCCATACTGAATGCTTTGAATTCGGTTTTCGCCTGTGTCCGGCAGGCTGCCGAAGGAGTAATGACGGGCGATTCCGGCCAGTACCGACGGTACAAGGAAAGGTTTATCCTGCGGCGTTACGTACTGATAAGGCTGGGTCCAGTCGCGGATTTCCTTTTCGAAAGCGTAGATGCATCCGGTGATGCTGACGATACACACCACCAGCCCGGAACTAAGACCGAGCCAGAGGTGCAACCAATCATTCAGACGACGCAGCGCCGACTTCGCTTTCCTTCTTTTCATCGTTCAAAAGAGCGTTGCTTAGAATCGGAAACTGAGGTTAGCGGAAAGCCTGCGGGGCATTTGCCGCTCCACCGTGGTCCAGCCGGTGTAATAGACTTCATTGCTCAGGTTGTCCAGTTTTAGCGCCAGGCGATATCGGCCTGCATCATAGAAAGCAGTGGCGCCAAACACAGCATAAGAAGGCAGCGTGAAGGTGCCGGTACGCAGGTCATTGGTGACAATATTCTCACTTGCATAATTGGCTCCAAAGCCAAGCCCCAGGCCCTTTGCCGCCCCACGGGTAATGGTATAGCTGGCCCAGAAATTGGCCAGATGTGCAGGTCCGGCGCTCACGGGCCGACGGCCTTCCACATTCTTATCTGCCTTTTCCATCTTGCTGTCGTTATAGCTGTAGCCGAAAACAAGATTGAGACCGTTCACAGGGTTGGCGAGTACGTCCAATTCCAGGCCCGAGCTGCGCTGTGTGCCATCCTGCACCGTGTAGTTGTAGCTGGTGTCATCCTTTACATACACAGCAGGGCGCGTCATGTTGCTGACGAGAATATTGTAGTAGCTGGCCGTAACACTCACCCGATGTTTGAGCAGGTCGAGCTTCAGACCGCCTTCCATTTGATTCGCCTGTTGCGGCTTGAATGTGGTGTTCAATTCCGGCAGCGGCTGCGTGACCGGAGCCACGTTGCGGAAGCCATTCATGTAGTTCACAAACAGGGCGACGCGGTCTTTCAGAATTTGCTGCACGAGGCCCAGTTTGGGGGAAAGCGTGGTTTGTTCATACGCGCCGGAGCCCACTCCATTGTTGTAATTGATCATGCCGCGGTTGTCGAACTTGTCGGCACGCAGACTGAGCATTACCAAGGTGGAGCGGCTTAGATTGATAACATCAGACACATAAGCTCCGTAGGTATAGCTCTGCGACAAATTGCGCGTGCGTGCGGCACCACTGGCCGCAATTCGGGCATCTACTATCTGGCGGTCGTATAGCCCATAACGTGGGTCGTTGGGACGAATGGCACTGACGAGATCCGAAACCCAGGGTGAGTTGTCGTTCTCGCTTTCGATGAGCAGAAAATCCATACCTGCCACGAGGCGGTTACGCAGGCCAACCAGCTTGAAATCACCGATGAAATTTTGCTGCACCTGCGTGGCACTGGCCGTTGCATGTTGGTTCGAAACATAGCGAGTCAACAGCGTATCATTCAGAACACCGCCGGCATCCCGGAACATCAAATAAGAGTAGTAACCGTCGGTGCCGCGCACGCTACGAGAGAAATTGGTTTGGGAAACCCAGCCGTGGCCCAGTTGATAGCTGGCCTGCCCATACAGGTTCAGCGTTGGGTTGCGAATTGTGAGGTCTTTATTGGTGAAAGAGCGTGTAAAATCAATGCCCAGTTCATCGGGCGTGTGCGCAATGAGTGGGCGTGTCCTGCTTAGGAAGATGCTCAGCGGATTAGTGCCTTCCGTACTCAAATACTCCATGCCCAACTGGAAGGTCAGTCGGTCAGAAGCGTGGTATGTAAAGCTGGGGGCGATGAAAAAGGACTTGCGAAATCCGACGTCCTGAAAACTTCCTTCGGAATGGTAGGCTGTGTTTAGCCGGAACAGAGCCGTCTTGGAAGTATTGAGCGGAAGGTTCACATCCGCAGTGATTCGGTTCAATCCATACGAGCCAAGGGTATAGCTCAGCTCACCACCGAAAGTTTCGTACGGCTTTTTCGTCACGATATTGATCAGGCCGCCGAATGAAATCAGGCTGCTGCCGAACAAGGTTCCCGAAGGGCCTTTAATGCTTTCGATCCGCTCAATATTGGCAGGGTCGGCGCCGGCATTGCTGATGCCCGCCATCCCATTGACCATGCTCGGCTGGATATAAAATCCGCGCATCGAAAAGTAGCCGGCACCATTATCAGCGCGGCCGGTAGAAGTCCAGAGTTTGTTGAGGCCGGGCACATTTTTCAGCGCATCATCAAGGTTGCTGACAACCTGTTCGCGCATCAATTCGCTGGAGACGACATTGTACACCTGCGGGTTTTCCATGTTAGAAATAGGCAGCCGTGCAATCTGATCCGACTCTTCGCGAACGCGGTCTTGTTTTGCCCGCACAGCGACTTCATCGAGCCTGCGCGGTGCCGCCTTGCTCGTGTCGGACTGGGCAACGGCGGGTATCATCGAACCGGCAGCGAACAGGATGGTTAGGATGGGTTTTGTTATGTAGGAAGACTTCATGCCTGAAACCGTTTTGGGTGTTTGTGGCGCGAAAGTCAACTGCTCAACTGCCGGGGCAGGCAGCTATCGGGAAATCCCGTTTTCACTTTTTGGAAACCTTGCTTTCCGAATATGTCAAAGCACAAAGCCGACATCCTGCGAAGCACAAAAAAAGCCGCCCGCATCAGGGCAGCTATTCTTGCATTTTCGGTGATCCCGCTTGGGCTCGAACCAAGTACCTACAGCTTAGAAGGCTGTCGCTCTATCCAGATGAGCTACGGGACCGGGTGCGCGAAAGTAGGCGCTTTAGCAGATTCGTTTTGGAATTGAAACTGCGATTCAAAGATGATTACTGAGGTTCGTTGATGGGAGCTTCACCATCTTTCCGAGGTACAATCTTGACAATGTCCTGCAGATAGCTCCAGCCGGTGCCATCCCATCTGAATCCGTCCACCTGGCCACTGGGGACGTAGGTGTATTTACGGTGTGGGTCGTTCACCTGTGAGACGAGATTGTCAAAATAGATGCGCTGATTTTCGGTGTCCCAATTCAGCCCCACCTGCACCTGCTTTTTGTATTCAAGTACGAAGCGATTCACTCGCTCATTGGGCCTGTATTCTGAACGGACATTGAATATAGGCGCACCGAAAACGGGGCCATGCTCGGTGAGCCGCATCGGGTCGAGCACTTTGCGATTGCTCAGGTAAGCGTTCGTGTTCAGGCCAAACAGGGTGTAAATTTTTTCACCATTCAGCTCTTCCGGAATGATGCGATAGTAAAGGCATCCAAACCACTTTCCGCCTGAGAGCACCGTGTCTTCAACGTCCTTACCCAATTCGGTAGAATAGTCTACGAGGCCATACAATTTCAGGTTCTCGGAAGGAAGCTGAATGGCTGCATAATAGCGCCGCATCTTGACGCCGGGAATCACATCCCAATTGAAAATGCGAAAAGCTCCATCCGGGGAATTGAGGATTTCAATTCGGTCGGCCACGCGGGGGAAGGCATAGTTCCACGAGTTCGGAACCTTCAGCGCACGCACCAACTGCCGTGCAAAGCGCTCGCTGTATTGAATGCGGGTATCAAACAAAAAGGCACTGTACATCGAGTCGGCAGACAGGCAAAGTGAATCTTCCATTTGCTGCAACACCTTCAGGTCGGCAGCAGCTACCTGTTTTTGCGCCTGCGCTAACACAGGAGCACAACAGATGACAAAGCTGAACAGAGCAATTTTCAGATGGTGAAAATGGGGCATTGGAAAGAGGACGATGGCGGCAAAAATAAGCGCCTCACCCGGCGGGCAGCCGAGTGCATGAGAATTTGTGTTTATCTCCATCAGCAGCTTTCGGAGCACCTATCGCCAGCTTGCGCGAAGCTCCAATAGCTTGCTAACTTGCCAGCCTATCAAAGTCGCAGTCACTATGCAGATTCTGCAACAAATACTCTTCCTTCTGATTACCGGTGCTGCTATTTTTCTTTTTGCGAGAAACGTAGGGCGCATCCGTCGCAATATTCTGCTGGGCCGGGAAGAAGCCGAAGGGGACCGAAAAGACTGTTCCGGGCAGCGCTGGAAAAACGTGCTGCTGATTGCTTTTGGGCAGAAGAAAATGTTCAAACGCCCGGTGCCGGCCATCCTTCACTTCTTTGTGTATGCAGGTTTTGTGCTCATCAATATTGAAGTGCTCGAAATCCTGATTGATGGCATTTTCTACGGTGGCCCCCATCACACTTTCGAGTCGCTGCTGGGCGGTTTTTACGAATGGGTCATTGGCTTTTTTGAAATTCTGGCCGTTCTGACGCTCATTGCCGTAATCACCTTTCTGATCCGCCGTAACATCCTCAAAGTGCCACGCCTGGCGATGGCTGAGCTGGACGGATGGCCCCGCCGTGATGCGAATAATATCCTCTACATCGAAATCATCCTGATGGTGATGCTTCTATCCATGAACTCAGCCGAAGGAGCCATTCATATTCAGGAAGGCGGCTCCGGCGGATTTCTGATTTCGCAGCTTCTGGCGCCACTACTCGTGGGTTGGAGTGAAACAGCCTTGCACGGATTGCAGCTTGCCTGCTGGTGGGGGCACATCATCGGCATTTTCCTCTTCCTGAATTATCTCCCCTATTCCAAGCATTTTCATATCCTGCTTGCTTTCCCGAATGCCTACTTCATGCGACTGGACCCTCAGGGCGAAATGCGCAACATGAAAGACGTGCAGAATGAAGTGCTCTACATGATGCAACCCGAGCTGGCGCCCCAACCTGCTGAAGGTGCCGAGCCTGCTGCCCCGCCCCGTTTTGGTGCTCGAGACGTTCAGGACCTGACCTGGAAAAACCTGCTGGATGCCTACTCCTGCACCGAATGTGGCCGCTGCACGGCCGTTTGCCCCGCCAACATGACCGGCAAAAAACTCAGCCCACGCCGCATCATGATGGCCACCCGCGACCGGCTGGAAGAAGTTGGCAAAATGATTGACGCCAAACAGGAGTGGAAAGAAGGCGGCAAGACACTCCTCCACGACTACATCACGGTCGAAGAACTCCGCGCCTGCACCACCTGCAATGCCTGCGTGGAAGCCTGTCCGGTAGGCATTGAACCGTTGGATATTATTCTGCAGCTACGCCGCAATCTGGTGATGGAAGAAAGTAATGCGCCGGGCGAGTGGAATGCCATGTTCTCGAACATTGAAAACAATATGGCACCTTGGAAATTTTCGCCGGATGACCGCGATAAATGGGCAGAGGAAATGAATGCCGGCGGCTGAACGAATCAAATTATTTGCGACTGAAGAGGCTTCATTTTTTCCCTGACTGGCAATGAAATACGGCTCTCTATTTCAATGAATCAATCAAACTCTGAATCACAGGAAGTGCCCTCACTCGAGCGCCTCCTTCAACCATAACAAATCAACATGCAGATAAAAACCCTTGCTGAATATGCCGCCGAAGGCACCAGCCCTGAGGTCTTATTTTTTGTAGGATGTGCCGGCTCTTTCGATGCGCGTGCCCAGCGGATCACAAAGGCTTTTGCTCAAATCCTGAATCATGTGGGCGTCTCCTTCGGTATTCTCGGAAAGGAAGAAATGTGTAATGGCGATCCGGCTCGCCGCGCCGGAAACGAGTTCCTCTTTCAGATGATGGCCTATAACAATATCCAGCTCCTAAACGGCTACGGCGTCAAGAAGATCGTCACCATCTGCCCGCATTGCTTCAACATTTTTAAGAATGAATATCCCGCACTGGGTGGCAACTACGAGGTGATGCACCACACCACATTCCTCCAAAGCCTGATCAGCGAAGGGAAGCTGGTACTGAAAGGTGGCGGCACCTTCAAAGGCAAGAAGATTACCTACCACGACTCCTGCTACCTCGGCCGTGGCAACGGCATCTACGAAGCCCCCCGCGAAGTGCTGGCGGCACTGGATGTTGAATTGGTTGAAATGAAGCGTTGCGGTTCCAAAGCCATGTGCTGTGGAGCCGGCGGCGCGCAGATGTTTAAAGAGGAAGAGCAGGGCACCACCCGCGTCAACTGGGAGCGCTCGGAAGAAGCGATTTCCACCGGCGCAAAAGTGATTGCTGCCAACTGCCCCTATTGCACCACCATGCTGGTGGACGGCGTGAAGAAAGCGGAGAAGGAAGAAGAGGTAGTCGTGCTGGACATTGCCGAAATGGTAGCCCAGTCGCTACAAGATTCAGCGAGTGCAAGTCCGGCACCCCAAGCCTGATTTCTATCAGGCCTGATCAGCCCTTTCAACTCGGTACCATACTCTGTTTTGCACAGAACTTTGCGCCATGCATTTTGAAGAATTGAACCAGCAGATACCGGCCGATTTCAGTCTGGAAAGCAGGGCATGGGTGTATCAGAGCAGTCGCCGCTTTACAGAACAACAACAAAGGGAAATTGACGAACAGCTCGAGCAGTTTTATCTCCAGTGGACCTCCCACGGATCGCAGGTGAAAGGCTGGGCCAAGCTGCTATTCGGGCAGTTTATTGTAGTGCTGGCTGATGAGCAGGGCGATCCGCTTTGCGGCCGAAGCATGGATGGAATGATGCGCACCATCAAGAGCATGGAGAAACAATATGACGCTCAATTTTTTGACCGGTTGACACTCACCTTCTGGGTGAAAGACAGCCCACAAATGTTACCCCTGAGCCAGGTGGAATATGCGCTGGAAAAAGGCTACATCCATGCCGACACACCCTTTTTCAACAATGCCATTACCACGAAGGCGGAACTACTCACCCAATGGATGATTCCGTTAAAAGAAAGTTGGCTGGCATCAAAACTCAGCGTAGCACTCTAAGCCCTGCAATCCTAAAAAAGTAACCCCTGAGCCTTTCGAGCCAGGGTTTTCATAGGAGGTTTTTTCGGGGCTGGCTTTCGTCGAAAAAGAAAAAGCGGAAGTTCGACGATGTTCCGGGCAGATGCAATGCGATGAATTATAACCATTCTCGCGATTGCCGGGCTTATAGTCATGTTCGCTGACTGCGCCCCAGGGGTTACCGCTGCAAATGTGTTCGCACATTCAGGAGCATGCAATACTCCAATTGGAGCATTCGTCAGCCTGACGAAGCATCTGTAATTTCCATGCAGCGTGCGCAACCTGAAGCTACTCTTCCTGTTTCTGCTCGGGGCCTGCCCCGCCCTTGCTCAGCTCTCCAATCGCCCGACGACCGACACGATTCGTGCGGCATCACGCAACTTCACGGCGGATGACGGCCTGGGCGGTGCTACCATCACCTCCCTCCAACACGACAACCGGGGTTTTTTATGGGTGGGCACCCCTGATGAACTATTGATCTATGACGGGCGCCAGTTTCTGCCATTTCGATACCGCGATTCGTTGGGTGCTTCACAACCGTTCCAACGGGCAGTTATCCTGCCAATTGCAGGTGGCTTTCTGATTTTTCATGATAAGGGCGTACAGCAATTCATAGCAGCCACGGGCACCTTACTGCCTGTCTCGTTTCCGGTTGCCTTGCTCTATCCGCCGTCGGATGCGGAGCTGCACCCTTCTGCCCAATACCCGGGATGGTATCGCTTCATCTGCAGCCAGGCAGAAGGCTGGTATCAGCCCATGCAACGCCGTTGGGTACTCTCCAGGCTCAATCCGGAAGTGAGTGTCACATGGTCCGTGAACGCCTCATGGCAGCAACGCAAAATTTATTGTCAGGGCAATGCTGATGGAACACACTTTAGATTCTGGGAGCCTGTATCCCATAAGCCAATTGACCGGATTGAGTATCCCTTTCCCTGTACCTCACCCATCCTTTTCCCAACAGGTAGTATCATTCTGGATGCGCGCGATTGGCGCAGTCTCTGGTGGGTTCCGTCAGCAGGGGTGCCTCGTCCGATCGGTCACATAGCAGACCCCAGTTCCAGGCTCAATGTTTACACCACGGACAGCAGTATTTACCTCGCTGTGGGCCACGAACTTTTTTTCTGGGATGGTAAAACACCGATGCTTGTGCCCATCCGGGGCCCAAAGGGTGAATTGGTTTTGCACAAGGGCAATGTGACGCAATTCCTGCAGGACGGTTCAACGCTTTGGATGGGTAGCAATACTAGTGGACTCCTACGTCTTTCACTGGGCGGAGCAGCCTTTTCTACCATTCAATCCGACATGCCGGAATTCAATCTGGTGCAATCTATCCTGCCCGACATTGCGAATAACCGCATCTACATCGGAAGCTACTACGGTCCGCTCGCTGCGTATGACACAAATGGCAGATTTGTAGAAGACCTCACGCCGGCCATTCGGGGAGAAAGCGGCTACTGGTCGGCATACATCAACCGGATTGAGCGATGGACGGACGGATGGTTACTCATTTTTGGCAGCGACACCAAGATTGGTCTCCTGAATCCTCAAACCAGACAGTTCATTTCGCTGGAGGAACAGATGTCGAAAGAGATGGCACCTTATCATCTTTTGGCTCCTGATTTTCCCGGACGCAAAACCGTCCGGAAGTCCGGCCCCAACTCATGGTGGATGACGGGCCTTTATGCTATTGAAAAGTGGAGTTTGGAAGGCAGTGGCAACAGTGCTCAATTACACCTTGATCAAAGAATCAATATCCCATTCAAATGGCCCGAAGGTATTTGTGAATATGCCGGCAGTTTATGGTGTGCCGGTGCCGGCAAATTGTATCGTCTTGCAGCCGGCAAGGTGGCAGACAGCTTCCTCCTACCCCTCTCAGCCCTTGTCACCAATATGCAGACAGACTCAGCAGGCCGGTTATGGATTGCCACAGAAGGTGGGATGATGATTTGGCAGAATGGGAAGGTGCAGCATACCCTCAGCACCGAAAATGGGCTGCCCAATAATCACGTCTATTATCTGCTGCCTGACCGTAAAGGCTGGATCTGGGGCTCTACCAACAACGGCCTTTTTGCCGTCAACAGTTCAGACTACCGAGTGCGCATTTTCGGCAAGTCTGACGGATTGCAAGGCGCAGAATTCAATGGATGTGCAGCGGCTGTTGACCAAGATGGGCGATTCTATTTCGGTGGGGTCAACGGGGTAAATTCATTCTTCCCCGATCGGGTTTTGCATGCAACAGCAAACGGTATTGTTACCATTACCCGGATTGCGACGCCAGACAGCGTGTACTACGCCTACCCCAACGGTCTTTTACCCACCGATATCCGGCTACCCTATGGCCAGGCTATTCTTCGCCTCGATTTTACCCTTGCCGAGCCCGACCAGGGAACTTCCCTACATTATCAATATCGTCTGAGCAGTGACGGCGCGTGGACGGATGCCGGCATGGACGGGCATTTGCAACTTTCGTTGGCGCCTGGCAGCTATCAGGTAGAAATTCGCCTTCGCGACCAGTCCTCCACACCGGCAAGGCTGCATATTGAAGTTACACCTCCTTTCTACAAGCAAAGCCGATATCAGCTTCTGATGTTCGTACTGCTGGTAGCTGCAGTGGCCGGCTTCTTCATTTTACGCTCCCGGAAACGATATCGGCACCGCATGAATGTCCTCGAGGCAGAGTCCGCCATTCAGCGCGAAAAGGAACGTATTTCCCGCGAGCTGCATGATGAGCTTGGCGCGCGCGCAGCAGTTATGGCACACAATGCCGCCCAACTTGAAAATGGTTCCAACGATCCGAAATCCGCGCCGATAGCGGGGCGCATCCGCCAAGACGCTACCGAAATGCTGACGGCCCTGCGCGAAACGGTCTGGACGCTGAAGCAGCAAAATATCAGCCTCGAAGCGTTGTGGCTGCGCTACAAAAATTTCTTTAGCAAGATGGCCGCAACCTATGGCCACATTCAATTTTCACTCAGTCAGGAAGAAGAAATGCCGGAGCGGATTATTGAATCGGACAAGGCCCTGAACCTGCTTCGAATTCTTCAGGAAGCCACCACCAACGCCATCCGGCATTCCGGCGGCACAGAAATAGCAATGACAATTACCCGGGAGCAACAGGACATCCTCTTTACGCTGCGAGACAATGGCAATGGCTTCGATGAAAATGAAGCCCGCGAAAATGACCGCGGCAATGGCCTTCAAAACATGTATTACCGCGCCAAAGAGTCCAACCTGGGACTGCTGATCCGTTCAGGTGCGGGCACGGGCGTTTTAGTGCAGGTGCGCCTGAGCTGATACGGCTCCAATTGGAGCATTGACCTACAGCAACCGAAACCCAATCTTGTGCAAATGCCACTTCGAATTGCCATAGTTGACGATAAGCCTTCCAACCGGAAGATGATTGCAGAGAAGCTGAGCAAAAACCCCTCCTTTGAAATCGCTTTCATGGCCGGTAATGGCCGTGAATTTCTGGACCAAATGACCCATGTAAG
>JAMIQN010000225.1:0-2262 GCA_035914595.1 Chitinophagaceae bacterium
GGTAACACCCAGTTCGTACAGGATAGCCGTGAATACGGAAACAACGACCGGCACCAGAAACCACGCACGAAACAAAAGCCGGATGAGGTACTGCGAAAGACTTGCGGTGTTACCCAACATGCCTACCACACGAATGCCGAGAGCCATCTTTCCGATGCTTTGCCCTTTGAAAAAAACTTCCATCAGAAAGTGATACAGCACCACCGGAAGTACCATTCCCGCAACCAGGATGGTAACCTGCAATGCTTCCTGAGAAGGCAAATGATCTTCCACAATTTCGGAAAAGGCAAGCTCGTAGAGAAAAAGGATTACACCGTCTATAATCCAGGCCAGAATGCGTTTCCCAAGCGATGCCGTTCGAAATTCCAGGTCAATGTGAAATGGAGTGGCGATGGAGATCAGAGCCATGACGGAGCGATTGCTTCTGCGGGCAAGTTCGGGAGGATGTGCACAGATTTTCTTGATGTTGTTGGAACGCCTGATATTTTTTCGGTTCGATTTCTTTGCCACTTGTAGGCGACATTGCAAGCCTCATTTCTCATGCGCGAGGGGCAATTCATCAGGCAAAACAAAGACCGCTGGCAGGACTACGAGCAGCCCACCGAAGACCCGGATGAGCTGGCAAACCGGTTCATCAATCTGGTGGATGACCTCTCTTACGCTAAGACGTTTTTCCCGATGGGGAATACAGTTCGCTACATCAACGGGCTGGCCGCAAACATCTATCTGTCCATCTACCGGGCACGCCGCGAAAAGAAGAACCGACTCATCAGTTTTTGGACGGAGGAGCTACCGCTGATCATGTATCGGCATCGTCGCGTCCTGCTGGCCTCCTTTCTCTTTTTCGTCGTGTTCATCCTCGTGGGCGTCTTCTCTTCGATGCACGATCAAACCTTCGTGAGGGCCGTGTTGGGCGATGAATACCTCGACATGACGGAGCGAAACATTGCTGCCGGAGATCCCTTTGCAGTCTATCGGCAGAATGACGAAACGGTCATGTTCCTGATGATTGCTATGAACAATATCGGCGTTGCTTTCAACTGCTTCATGCTGGGCATTACCTGCTCGGTAGGCACCCTCTATTTTCTGATGAAAAATGCGCTGATGGTGGGCGTGTTTGAACAATTTTTCTTTCATCACGGGCTGGGCCTGAAAAGCATCTTGGTCGTGTTTCTGCATGGCACGCTTGAGCTTTCAGCCATCGTCATTTCAGGCATGGCCGGCATGGTGCTGGGCAATTCCATTTTATTCCCGAAGACATACACGCGCCGTCAATCTATCGTGCGCGGCGTCAAAGAGGGTGTGAAGGTGATGGTAGGCCTCATCCCTGTCTTCATCGTTGCTGCGGTGCTGGAAGGCTATCTGACGCGCCATACCGAGATGCCGATAGCAATTAGCCTGAGCATTTTGATCGCCTCGCTGGCCTTCGTGATTTTTTATTTTATTCTTTATCCCGTTCGCGTCCATCGCCGATTTCAGCAGCATGAGCAGGAAGCTAAGTAGCGCTCTTTTGGCTTTGGCCATCGTGTGGGCGTGTGGCTCGGGCCTGCCCGTTGCAGCGCAGTCGCCCGCTTTTGACAGTTCGAAACTGGGTGTGAAAGGAGCCACTGCTGTGGATGAAGAATACGTTCGCAACAATGCGGATGAATGGCCGACGAATCGCGCTTACCCAAGTGCCGCGCGGTGGAATGAACTCGCCGAAAGCAGCAAATACAGCTACCGCAATAAGTTGGAGTATGTGCCACCGAAGCAGCCGAAGGTGGAGGAAAATTGGCTGAGCCGGACGCTGACTTCCGTATTCCAATTCTTGAATACAGACTTGGGCCGGGCCCTGCTGTGGCTGATTCTCGTGGTGTTTGTAGGCTTTGTTGCCTGGCGCCTGCTGCGCGAATATGGCGGCCATTGGTTTGTTCGAAAGGAACGGAACTCGGCACCTGATGAAAATTCCCTTGCCGGCAACCTGAGTGTGGATGAACTGAACAGCCACGACTTCGAGCAACGAATGCAGGAAGCCATCCAACTGCAGGCATTTCGTGATGCCATTCGCTTCGGCTACCTCGGATTGCTGCAATCGCTGCATGAGAAAGAGAAAATCAACTACCGCCCGGATAAGACCAATCGCGACTACATCCGCGAAATTCAGGATGTCCGGCTGGCAGGTATTTTCAGGCAGGCCACGCGTCGGTATGAATGGACATGGTTTGGCAACGTGCAGCCGGATCAGGCGCAGATGAATTCTTTCCTAGAAAACTTCAATCAGCT
>JAMIQN010000226.1:0-14017 GCA_035914595.1 Chitinophagaceae bacterium
GTATTTTTAGAATTAACCTAAAAATCCTATGCAATGATTAACTGCCTTGTGGTGGATGATGAACCTATTGCACGTGCCGGTATTCTGGAACACATGCAACAGGTTTCCTACCTCAATCCGGTTGCCACCTGCCGTAGTGCCGTTGAGGCCTTACCCTTTCTCAATTCGGGTGAAATAGACGCGATTTTTTTGGATGTGCAAATGCCGCAACTTACCGGCATTGACCTGATTCGCGCCCTCGTCCATCCGCCCCTGGTGGTGCTCACCACTGCTTACCCTGAGTATGCTTTGGAAAGTTATGAGTTGGATGTGGCGGATTATCTCCTGAAGCCAATCACCTTTAACCGTTTCCTGAAGGCGGCTGAAAAACTGCAACGCCTGAAGAAGGAGGCTGAAAAATTGCCGCCGGCAACGAATGATTATTTCTTCATCAAGAGCAACGGCAGAATTGAAAAGATTTCTCTATCAGATTTGATTTACGTAGAAGCCTCTTCCAATTATGTGGTGCTGCATACCCGCTCGGGCAGGTTCGTCAGCTATCTCACTTTCAATGGCGTAGCCAGTCAGCTTCCGCCACCTCGTTTCGTGAGAATCCACAAGTCGTTCCTGGTCGCCTTTGATGCGATTGAAAGCATTGACAGTTCCAGTCTGACCTTGGCCGGAGTCACACTTCCCATTTCCAAACCGTATCGCAATACCGTGATGACAATGGTGGAGCAGCGCCTGCTACACCGCTAACCCGCAAAGGCCAGCACCAGTTGCGGTGCGACGCCTACCAACAGTACCAGGCAGGCCGTAAATAAAAATAGCCAGTTGTCCGTGTTCGACAGCGGCACGTGCAGTTGTGGCGCCCCGGGTTTGAAGTACATTGCCCACACCACCCGGAAGTAGTAGTAAACACTCACCGCCGCCATGAGCAAGGCAAAAATTACCAGCCACATCGCATTGCCCTGCATCATCAATGCAGAGATTGCGTAGTACTTGGCCATAAAGCCCGCTGTGAGCGGAATGCCCGCCAGCGAAAAGATGAAAATGGCTGTTGAAAAAGCAAGCATCGGATGGCTTTTGGCAAGGCCGTTGAACCCATCGTAGGTATAGTCCTTCAGCTTCGCCAAAACGGTAAACATCCCGACGGTAGCCAGCGTATAGGCCACCGCATACACGATCAGGCTTTGCCGCCCCAGCTCATTCACACTCAGCACACCAAACAACATGAAGCCCGCCTGTGCAATGGATGAATACGCCAGCATCCGCTTCACACTTTGCTGGAATACTGCGGTAATATTTCCAATCAAAAGCGTCAGCGCGGTAATGATCATCAACACCAGCATCCACTTGTTGCTGATGGACGAAAACGCAGTGTGGAACAGGCGCAGAAATGCATAGAAGGCCGCCACTTTCATCACCGTTGCCATGTATGACGCAAAAGGCGTGGGTGCCCCGTCATACACATCCGGCGTCCACAGGTGCATCGGTGCCGCAGACACCTTAAAGCCCAGCGCCACCATGATAAGCAGAATGCCTCCCAACGAGAGCGGCGAGAGCAAATCCGTAGTCGGGAATGCAAATTGAGTAATGTAAAAACTACCCATGGCCCCATACAGTAGCGCGATGCCCATCAGCAGGATTCCGGTAGAAAAGGAACCCATCAGGAAGTATTTCAGCGAGGCTTCAGAGCTTTTCAAATTCCGTTTATCGGAACCTGCCAGGATGTATTGCGGAATGGAGATGATTTCAATGCCCAGAAACAGCATGAGCAAGGTGTTGTAAGCACTCAGCAGATACAGGCCGCATAGCGTGAAGAATATCAGTGCGAAATAGTCGGCTACGTGTGCGCCCACCCGCCGGATATCGCGTCCGCTCAGCATCACATACAGTAGGGTGCAGCCCGTCATCAGCGTATTGAACCAGGCAGAGCCACGGCTGATGGTCAGCATTTCGTTGAATATGGATTGGCCTTCCACCGGTAGCGTCATCGCTTCAAAAGCGTTGACCCCGGTGAGCAACAACAGCAGCAAAGCCGCCATTGTAGCTGCCCCTTTCTTCTCCCGAATAAATGCGCCTACCGCCATCATAATGACGCCGCAGACGGTGGTTGCAATGATTGAATACATGTTGCCGGTATTAACCTGGATACTTATCGCGCAATCAGTGAGCGATGCGGTACCAATTGCTTTTTCAATTCAAAAAATTTCGAAACCTCTTTCCATAAAACCTACACCAGCCCCGTCACCAGTTGTGCCACATGGTTCCAGCTCAGGAAGCCGGGTTGTGCCAACTGAATCAGCGGTTGCGGATATAAGCCCAGGAAGATGATTAGTGTAATGATGATGGCCATGGCCCAGCCTTCGTTCGCACTCAGGTCAGGTGTGATAAGGCCTTCGGCAAGCTCGCCGTAGGCTACGCTGCGCACCATGCTCAGCATGTATGCCGCACCCAGGATGATACCCGTGCCGGCCAAAACCATGAACAGAATATGGTACTGCGATGCGCTCTGGAAGATGCCATTGAAGAGCATGAATTCACCTACAAATCCGTTCGTCAACGGCAAGGAAATATTCGCAAATGCCACAATCACCAGCGTGGCACTGATCCAGGGGGCTCCGCTGGCCATACCGCCCAGCTTGCGGAGGTCGCGGGTGCCATAGCGCTCTTCAATCATCTGCGCAATGAGCCACAAACCTGCAATGTTGATCCCGTGATTGAACATTTGAACGACCAGCCCGCTGTAAGAACTGTTGATGCCTGCGTGCATCACGTCCGGGCTTTTCATGGAAAAAGCACCCGCCACCATCAGGCCCATGTGGGCAATGGATGAATAAGCAATCAGGCGCTTCAGGTCAGTCTGTGCGATGGCCAGGCAGGATGCATACACAATGCCGATGACGCCCAGGGTAATAAAGACATTGCCATACTGTGTTAGCACGTCCGGGAAGAAGGGCAGCACCCAGCGGATGACACCGTACATACCCATTTTCACCATCAGTGCAGAAAGCACAATGGTGACGGCAGGGGCCGAAATCTCGTAGGTGTCTGGTTGCCAGGTGTGGAAAGGAAATACCGGAATCTTGATGGCGAAGGCCACAAACACGAGCACGAATACCCAGAGTTGCGTTCCGGCCGGCAGCGAGCGTGCCACCCCTGCCAGTTCATGCCAGGCATAGCTATGTGTCGGCGTTTGCAGATAGAGGTAGATGAGGCCTGCCAGCATCATCAGGGAGCCTACAAACGTGTACACGAAAAATTTGAACGTAACCTGAATACGGCGCTCTCCGCCCCAGCGTGAACAGAGGAAGTAAATCGGTATCAGCGCCAGCTCCCAGAAGAAATAAAACAGCAGTCCATCCGCTGCAAGGAATACACCGTTGATGCCTGCAATGCTGAACATGAGCAGACCGTAGAAGGCGTGTGCATTTTCCACCGGTTTGTTCATCTGCATCAGCATCACCGCCAAAATCACCACACCGGTGAGTGCCGTCAGCATGGTGCTCAGCCCATCGCCCAGCAGAGAAAATGAGGCACCCAACTGGGGCAGCCAGGGCTGTGAAAAAACCAATGCTCCCTCCTTAGAAGCAAAGGCTGCTGAAATGCCTAAGCCCATCAGAGCGGCTGCCGTTGCCAGTGCAATAGGACGGGCAGCAGGGCGAAACAGGAAGCACAACAGGCCTGCCGCAAAAGGTAGAAGGATAAGTAGGAGTAGCGTCATTTCGATTTCGGATTGCATCGCTGCCGGGTGTCAGGCGGCATTGCGGTTGCTCAGTATTTCTTTTGAAAAATGTTTCCGGTTTGCAGGTCTTTAAAGAGGGTTTGCAAAAAAGCCGATGGCCAGCAGCACCGCAATGCCCAGCACCATCACAAACAGATAATAGCCTACCTGGCCGCTTTGCAGCAGACGCATTCTTTCCGCACCCCAACGCACCAGTTTCCCTACACCATTCACGGCGCCATCAATTCCCTTGCGCTCTGCGCCACGATCAAAGGCGGAGGACAGCGCCAGAATCGGACGGACCACCACGGCATCATACAATTCATCCACCCACCACTTCTTTTCAAAAGCAAGGGCCAGGCCTTTGTTGGGCACAAACCGGGGTTTACGATGGGCTGCCCATCCGGCAATGCTCGCAATGATTGCCACTGCCGATGAAATGCCTATCAGCATCCATTCCTGATGGTGTAAGGCTTCAAAATGCTCCAGGAATCCTGCTTCATTCACCACCGCTCCATTCAGCCCAAGGAAGTCGGAGAGCAAATGATGAGGGGCCATCACAGCAGGCATGCCTACATAGCCTCCTACCACCGATAAGATGGCAAGTACAATCAGGGGCAAGGTCATGTTCGCAGGGCTTTCGTGCAGGTGATGTTCCTGCTCGTGGGTGCCGCGGAAGCTGCCGGTGAAGGTGAGCGTGTAGAGGCGGAACATGTAGAATGCCGTCAGTACCGAACCGAGCAAGGCGCCTGCATAAAGCAGCCCTCCATGAGCATAAGCCGCAGACACAATTTCATCTTTTGAGAAGAATCCGGAGAAGCCCGGGATGCCCGCAATAGCAAGGCATGCAATGAGAAACGTGATTTGGGTAATCCGCATTTTCCGGCCCAGGCCGCCCATGCTGCGCATATCCTGTTCGCCGCCCATCGCGTGAATGACGGAGCCGGCACCCAGGAAGAGCAGGGCCTTGAAAAAGGCGTGTGTCATCACGTGGAAGACAGCCGTGGTGTAGGCCCCACAGCCCAGCGCGATAAACATGAAGCCAAGCTGGCTCACCGTTGAGTAGGCAAGCACCTTCTTGATGTCGTATTGCTTCAGGGCAATGGTGGCGGTAAGTAAGGCCGTGGCCAGGCCTACCCAGGCTACAATCTCGCGGGCCATCGGTGCCGCATCATACAGCACATGGCTGCGTGCAATCATGTAGATGCCGGCAGTGACCATGGTGGCCGCATGAATCAGCGCACTGACAGGCGTCGGGCCGGCCATGGCATCGG
The DNA here is from genome assembly GCA_035914595.1 of Chitinophagaceae bacterium. Lineage (GTDB taxonomy): Bacteria > Bacteroidota > Bacteroidia > Chitinophagales > Chitinophagaceae > UBA1952. Next base: position 4,981 of record JAMIQN010000226.1, read on the forward strand.
GCAGCCAGGTGAATAAAGGAATCTGGGCGCTCTTACCCGTAGCTCCAATGAAGAAGCAGATGGCGATCCATTCCTTCGCATTCGTAGAAACCAGGTCACCGGAAGCTCCTATTTGGGGGAAGAAATCGGCGTAGGTCAGTGTGCCGTAGCAGTAAAGCACCAGCAGCATGCCCACGATGAAGGCCAGGTCGCCGATGCGGTTCATCACAAACGACTTTCGGCCGGCACTGGTATAGTCATGGTTCTTGTACCAGAATCCAATCAGCAGGTAAGAGCAAAGACCCACACCTTCCCAGCCGATGAAAAGGATGAGGTAATTGGCACCCATCACCAGCAGCATCATCGAAAAGACGAACAGATTCAGGAAGGCGAAGTATTTCACCATGCCTTCCTCCTCCGCCATATAACCCACCGAATAGACGTGAATTAAAAAGCCAACGCCGGTAATGATGAGCAGAAAGAGGCTGCTGAGCGCATCTATCTGGAATGCAAAAGGAATATTGAGCGTGTTGCTGACGATGAAGGGAAACAGGTTCACCGTGCCGCTGCCACCCGCTCTTACTTCAAAAAACAGCAGGAGGGAAACGACGAAGGAAGCCAGCACCGACAGCGAACCGATCGCACCGCCAACCTTACGGGGCAGCACCTTCCAGCCCAGGCCATTGATGAGAAAGCCTATCAGCGGAAACAGTGGAACGAGCCACGCGTTTTGTATCATTCCTTGCATGCTATTATGCTGTCTTTATCGAAGTAGTTTTTTGAATTCAGGATGTCTTGCGGCCTGCGGTTAGTGTTTCAGCCGGTTGAGGATATTGATGTCCACACTGTGCACCTTCCGGTACATCAGCACTATCACTGCCAGCCCAACACTCACTTCTGCCGCCGCCACCACCATGATGAAGAACACCATGATTTGCGCATCCGCATGGCCATACATCTTGGAGAAGGCTACCAACAGCAGGTTCACGGCATTGAGCATGAGTTCTATGCACATGAAAATGATGATGGCATTGCGCCGCATGAGCGTTCCCATGACGCCGATGCAAAACATGGCCAGGGCTAAGAAGAGATAGTATTGAGTGGGCATCGTCTGTATGCGGATTCAGTGGATGGGTTTGGGCTACTTCATCAGGAGCGGTGAGTGGAAGCGGCTACCCCAAAAAATCAGTTGCTAAGCGTTGAATTCTTCTGCTTCTAAGGATGAACTGGCAGTTTGGGTTGTGTGTGGGCTGGGGCTTTCATCTACGCGAATCAGGTTATCCATACCATCCAATTGTTCGCCGCTGGCCACTTCCCGGTTGGGTTCGTCGCCTTTCTTACCAATCACCACTGCACCAATCATGGCGCTCAAAAACAGCACAGATGAAATTTCAAACGGCAGCACATAGTCTTTAAACAGCACTTTGCCGAGATTCTCTACCAGGCCTATATCATTCGGCGTTTTTTCCAGCGGGCTCAGGATGGCCGTGCGGGTAGCTGCCAGCAAGACCAGCAGCAGCGAGCCTCCACTGAGGGCGCCGGCCAATTGAATCAGCCGGCTCTTCTGCGGTTCCACATCGGCATTCAGGTTCATGAGCATGATCACGAACAGGAAGAGCACCATGATAGCGCCGGCATACACAATGATGTTAACGACCGCGAGGAATTGCGCATTCATCAGGATGTAGTGCCCTGAAATGGCAAAGAAGGTCAGAATCAGAAAGAGGACAGAATTGACCGGATTGCGGGACAAGACCACGCCCAGCGAACAGGCGATGGCGATAAAAGTCAGAACCCAGAATAGCGCTTCTTGCATGATTGATTAGGAGTCAAAAGTAGAGCGGCAAAAGGCGGACAGGCAGGTGCCGGGCGCCGGTTTCGCCTCACTTCTTTGGTATGAGCAGGTCTTCTTTTTTGTAAATAAGCGATGCACGATTGTAGTTCGGCGGCATCACGGTTTCCGTCAGGTAGATGGCATCCTTGGGGCAGGCTTCTTCGCAAAAACCACAGAAGATGCAGCGCAGCATATTGATCTCATACCGGGCCGCATACTTCTCTTCACGGTAGAGATGCTCTTCCCCGGGCAGGCGCTCGGCCGCTTCCATCGTGATGGCTTCTGCAGGACAGGCCACGGCGCAAAGACCGCAGGCCGTGCAGCGCTCTCTGCCTTCTTCATCGCGGTTCAGGATGTGCAGCCCGCGGAACACAGGGGCAAAAGGCCGTTTCTGTTCCGGATATTGAAAGGTGACATTGCGCTTAAACATGTGGCTGACGGTAACCTTCAGCCCCTTCATGATGGCCGGCACGTAGAGCTTCTCCACGAAATTCATCGGGCGGCGATCTACGGCTACTCCTCGATTCGTTAGTTGCATGGTTTGTTTCTATTTATAGAGCGAAGCAGGAAGGGTATTGCACGCTGCCAGCCCCGCAGAATCTTCTGTTTTTTATCTGTGCATCAGCCACAATACAATACCGCCCGTGACGAGCATATTCACTAAGGCTAATGGGATGAGGCTTTTCCAACCCAGGTTCATCAACTGGTCATAGCGGAAACGCGGCACCGTCCAGCGGATAGCCATGATGAACAGGATGAAAGCAATAATCTTAATCATTAACACCACGACGCAGATTAGCGCCATCCATACCGAGCCGGCACCGACCATAGCTGCCACCTGATCCATGAAGGGGAAGTTGTAGCCGCCGAAGTAGAGTGTTGCCATCACCGCTGAGGAGATGAACATGTTGATGTATTCTGCAAAGAGGTAGAAGCCGAGTTTCATGGACGAATACTCCTGGTGGTAGCCCATGTTGAGTTCATTCTCGGCCTCAGCAAGGTCAAAAGGCGTACGGTTCAGCTCTGCAAAGGCGCATACCAGGAAGATGAAAAAGCCCAGTGGCTGCTTGAAGAAATACCAACTGAAATATCCGTCTGCCCAAAAGCCGTGTTGCTGCTCCACGATGGTGCGCAGACTGAGCGAGCCGCTCATCATGAGCAGGGCAATGATAGACAGACCCATGGCCAGTTCATAGGAGATGGCCTGGGAGGCTGCCCGCACCGATGAGAGCAATGAAAACTTGTTGTTGCTGGCCCAGCCACCCAGCATGATACCATACACACCGAGGCTCAACACGCCGAAGATGTAGAGCAGTCCGATATTGATATCTGCTACCTGCAATCCGATGGTGCCGCCGTTGCTCAGTTGAATGTCAGGCCCCCAGGGAATGATGGCGCTGGTCATCGTAGCCGTGAGCATGGCCAGGCAGGGCCCCAGCACAAAAATCCAACGGGTGGACCCGCTGGGAATAATCTCTTCTTTCATGAACAGCTTGACGCCGTCTGCCAGTGGCTGCAACAAACCAAAGGGGCCTGCACGATTGGGACCCGGTCGGTCTTGCATGGCTGCTGCTACTTTCCGTTCGGCCCAGGTGGCATACATCGCGATGCCCAGAGAACCGAGCAGGATGACCGTGATAAGGATGATCTTCTGGAGAAGAAATGCAAAGCTGATAGCTAAGAGCATGGCGGTGGCAAAGGTAACTTTTACGGAGCGGTGACGTGAAGGCTGAAAGGGCTGTGGCGCCTGTTCTTACTGCAAAATGCAGCAGGCTTCAGGCCGGCGGATTTCAGGACTTCGGTGCGCCTGGTTGCTCTTGCTGGTTGATTTCTTTTTGAGGTGTTAGAGGCTTGGGGCGGTTGAAGTCGTCGCTGTGTGCCGGGCCGGGAATCATGCTCAGGTCAATGTCCGGTCGGTTCACATCACTGACCTTATGAATCTCGAGCGTATGCTTGGGCTGGCGGCCAATCACCTTTTCAATAGTATCGTTAGGCTTGCGCAGGCCCACATAGTGCCCTTGCGAAATCACCGAGTGGCGGTTCACCTTGGTAGGCCCTTCGATGACCCAGTCGCTGGTCTTCTTCTTGTGGAAGCGACATTCATTGCAGATCCAGTCTTCCACTTCGCCCCACTGGTCTTTGCGTCCGGTCACGCGAAACACTTCATCGCCGCGCATCCAGAGCCGCACCTTACCGGCGCAGGTCGGGCAGTCACGGTGGGCATCCAGGGGTTTAGTGAACCATACCCGGTTTTTAAATCGGAAGGTTTTGTCGGTGAGGGCGCCTACCGGGCACACGTCAATCACGTTTCCGATAAACTCATTCTCCAACGCTTTGCTGAGGTAGGTGGAAATCTGTGCATCCCAGCCGCGGTCTAAGATGCCGTGCTCGCGCGGGTTGGTGAGTTGCTCTGCCACATACACACAGCGGAAGCACATGATGCAGCGGTTCATGTTGAGCTGGATGTAAGGGCCTAAATCTTCCTTCTCAAAAGTGCGCTTCACGAAACCATAGCGGGAGCCGGCAGCACCGTGGGCATAGGAGAGGTCCTGTAAGTCGCATTCACCGGCCTGGTCGCAGACGGGGCAGTCTATGGGGTGGTTGATGAGCAGGAACTCAGTCACGCCTTCACGGGCATCTACGGCTCGTTCGCTGGTCATGCTTTTCACCTCCATACCATCCATGACGGCAGTACGGCAGGAGGCTACCAGCTTCGGCATCGGCCTCGGGTCTTTTTCGCTGCCTTTGGATACCTCTACGAGACAGGAGCGGCATTTACCACCCGAGTTTTCGAGCTTGGTATAGTAGCACATGGCCGGCGGTGTTACTTCTCCGCCAATCTGCCGCGCAGCCTGCAGGATGGTGGTGCCGGGGGCTACGTCTATGGTGATGTTGTCAATGGTAACCTTTATCGTGTCGGGCATTGGAAATGATTTAGCCAAACGGCTCCTTGAGAAAAGGGGCTTAAGAACAAAGCAGATAAGGATTGCTTCGCGGCTGTAAAAATACTGGAAATAGATGCGGGCGGGAGGTAAGTAGAACGAGAAAGCGGTTGAATGCCTGCTTGCCTAAGCTCATGGGGCATAAGGAGCGGTTTGAAGGTTTATTGTGTTATCCGGTGATCGTAATGATGTGATGGCGGCACTCCCACTGAAGCAGGTTCAGCGCATGCTTCGGGATGTGCTTGTCGCCCCAAGGCTTTGCGAGGGAGGCTACTGTCTTTTTGTGCCGATGCGACGACAGGCATCGCCGGTGGGGCTGCGCACAATAGCCACCGCACCGCGCATACAGGAAAAATAACGGCTTCATGCCGCGCACGGCTCCGCAATGACGGCCTCTCGCTTGACAATAGCCAATACAGAACCCTGTAAATTCAAAGCCGCATTTTAAATTTGCAGGGTTATATTTCCCTTCCGTGATTCAAAGAAAGCTGCTTGCCGAAGCACAAGCCACGCTGGAACGCCAGCCGGCGATCGTAATAACCGGTCCGCGACAGGTGGGCAAGACGACACTTGCGCAGTTGCTCGTTGCCAACCTGGCCGACGACCAAAAGCTGCTGCTCGACCTCGAACGTACGTCCGACCGCAGGCGCCTCACCGACCCGGAAGCATTCCTTTCCCGACATGCGGAAAAATGCATTGTGCTGGACGAGGCACAACTGATGCCGGAACTGTTCTCGGCCCTGCGCCCGCTCATCGATGCCGACCGCAGGCCCGGTCGTTTCATTATTACGGGCTCAGCATCTCCAAGCCTCGTGCAGGGCTTGAGCGAGAGCCTGGCAGGACGTGTGGCTTACCTCGAGCTAAGGCCTATCGGGGCTGCAGAGCTGCCCGGCACTATCCCGCAGGATATGCATTGGTTTCGCGGTGGCTTCCCCCCGGCACTGCTTGCGGATAGTGATGAGGATGCGGTTGCCTGGCTGGACGATTTTATTCAGAGCTACATCACGCGCGACCTGGCGCGGCTATTCGGCGTACAGCTTTCCGCTTCCATCGTGGGGCGCTTTTGGCGAATGCTGGCGGTCGGCACCAGCGGCGTCTGGAATGGGGAATCTTATGCACGGGCGCTGGGTATCACCGGACCTACGGTAGCTCGTTACCTCGACTATCTGGAAGGCGCCTTTCTTGTGCAGCGCCTGCAACCCTGGCATACCAACACCCGCAAGCGTCTTGTGCGAAGTCCCAAAGTATATGTACGCGACAGCGGCCTGGTGCACCGCCTCGCCGATATTGCTTCGTTGGACAGCCTGCTAAGTACTACGCTGGCGGGAGGCTCATGGGAAGGCTACGCGATTGCGCAAATCACTACGGCACTGCCGGGCAGTGTGCAGCCCTATTTTTTCCGTACGCAGGATGGTGCCGAGGCCGACTTGGTGCTGGTGCATCGCGGGAAGCCATGGGCCTGCATAGAGATTAAGCTGGGAGCATCGGCCGTGCCGGCACGCGGGTTTTATGAAAGCCTGAAAGCGCTCGGGCCGAAGCATGCCTGGTGTGTGACCTCGGCGGTGGATGGCGAGTCATACCCATTGAGCGAAGGCGTGGACAGCGTAGGCCTGGGGCGGTTTGTGAATGAGGTGCTGCCAGCGGTGCTGCCGAAGTAAGGGGCTAAAAAATACTGGAAATAGCTGCGGGCGGGGGGCAAGTAGAACGAGAAAGCGGTTGAATGCCTGCTTGCCTAAGCTAGCGGGGCAAAAAGAGCGGACGTTAGAAAAGCGTAGCATTGCTGTCAGCGCACAGCTCAATGACCAGATACTTCTACGCTAAAAACATCGCCACATTTTTAGCGCAGTCCGAGGTGGAAATCCTAGGTGAGCTTTCCCTCAACAACGACTTCGCACTCGAACAATCCCAACGCCAAGCGTGGCTGCAGCAAATAGACATTCTCAAGTCCGCGCTCGCTGGAATCAGCGGTACCATCCTGTTCGAATACTCCATCCCACGCATGGGGCGGCGCATAGATGTTGTGCTCATCGTTGAACATGTCGTGCTTGTGCTGGAATTCAAAGTCGGCGAACGCGAGTTCTTGCAAAGCGCCGTTGACCAAGTGTGGGACTACGCGCTTGACCTAAAGAACTTTCACAAGCCGAGTCATACGCAAATCGTCGCACCTGTGCTGGTAGCAACGGCTGCGAGATCCGCCCCCATCACCGTAGCCACCACCGCGCACAACGACAATCTTCTGCTCCCCATCCGCACGAACGCCACAGAATTGCGCGAGGTTATTCACGGAGTGCTTCGCTTCGCCGATGGCGTGCCCATTGACGCTGACGCTTGGGTAAGCGGCCCCTACTCGCCAACGCCAACCATTATCGAAGCGGCTATGGCGCTGTACAACAACCATTCGGTGGCCGACATTTCCAGAACCGACGCAGGCGCCGTGAATCTCACCAAAACGAGCGCGGCAGTATCGTCTATCATCGCCACCGCCAAAGAGCACGGTGAAAAAGCCATCTGCTTTGTGACCGGCGTACCGGGTGCTGGCAAAACCTTGGTGGGCCTCGATGTAGCTACCAAGCACCTCGACCGCGAGGGCAGTACATCGAGTGTTTTTCTTTCTGGCAATGGTCCGTTGGTAGCGGTGCTGCGCGAAGCATTGACGCGCGACAAATGGAGCCGCGACAAGGAGCGTGGACTGAAAACAAAGAAGGGTGAAATCCTGCGTGAGGTAAAGCTCTTCATCCAAAACGTCCACCACTTCCGCGACGACTGCCTGGCCGATGTCACCCGCCCCCCATTCGACCACGTAGCCATCTTCGATGAAGCGCAGCGTGCGTGGGACCATGCACAAACGGCCGCTTTCATGAAGCGCAAAAAGAGCGTTGCCGACTTCGCCTACTCGGAACCCGAGTTTTTGATTTCGTGCCTCGACCGGCACCGAGATTGGGCGGTCGTTGTTTGTCTCGTGGGCGGTGGGCAAGAAATCAACACCGGCGAGGCGGGCATCGGTGAGTGGCTGCGTTCGCTAGGTCGTTCGTTTCCGCATTGGAAGGTTTTCATCTCTCCTCGCCTTACCGATAGCGAGTACGCCGCAGGCCGAGCGTTGGCGCTGCTGCGTGGGGCGCCGAATGTGACGACAGACGAATCGCTGCACCTCGCGGTGTCCATGCGGTCTTTCCGCGCCGAGCATCTGGCGCAGTTTGTAAAAGCGCTGCTAGATATAGACGTGGAAGCGGCACGAGCCGCGTATGCCGAGATACGCGAGCGCTACCCACTGGTGGTTACGCGCGACCTGACAGCCGCCAAGCGCTGGCTCAAAAGCATGGCGCGCGGAGCCGAGCGCTATGGCATCGTGGTGTCGTCGCAGGCGCAGCGTCTAAAGCCGCACGCCATAGACGTTCGCACGCCGATGGACCCGGTGCATTGGTTTTTAGACGGCAAGGAAGACGTGCGCTCGTCGTACTACTTAGAGGATGTGGCCACCGAGTTTCATGTGCAGGGCTTGGAGTTGGATTGGGCGTGCGTGACGTGGGACGCCGACTTTCGGTTTACGCCCGAGGGTTGGGGTACCTACTCGTTTGTGGGCGACCGCTGGCAGCAGGTGAAGAAGACCGAGCGCAAGCAGTATTTGAAGAACGCATACCGGGTGCTGCTGACGCGGGCACGGCAGGGGATGGTGATTGTGGTGCCGGAAGGAGATGATGAGGATGGGACGCGAAAGAAGGAGTGGTATGACGGGGTGTGGGAGTATTTGCGGGGGATTGGGTTGAGCTTGGCTTAATCAATACGCAGAATCATTTATTTGCTGCGTAGCGACCGATGTTCTTAGCCGCGCAGCAGGCTGTACAGCGGCATATTCATGTAGTAGTTGCTCTTGCCCACCTTCAGCTTTTCCAGAAATCCGGCGCTTACCAATGCCTCCAGCCGCGCAGTCGCGGTAGGCCGGCTCACCTGCAGCTCGCTCATCACAAACACAATCTTGGTGTACGGATGACGGAACAGATTATTCAGTACATCCTGACTGTAAATCTTGGGCAGCGTCCGTCCTTCACCGCCTGGCGCAAAAACATAGCAGCAAATAGCGCTGCCCGAAAACACGACAAAAAATCATCTCTCCACTACGCCACCACTTCCCGCTCGTCGGCATAATGCGCCAGGCCGTAGTTGCGTTTCTGACTTTCTTCGGGGTTCAGCACATGCCATTCAAATTCGTCGCGGAAGTGGCGGATGGCGGCCGCTACCGGCCAGGCGGCGGCATCGCCCAGCGGGCAAATGGTATTGCCTTCGA
>JAMIQN010000227.1:0-2907 GCA_035914595.1 Chitinophagaceae bacterium
CCACCCAAGGCATAGGTTACAGCAGGTTCAATAGTCACATAACTGATTGGGCTGAGACCGGTATGATTGTCCACATACGCCTGCACCACGTCAAATCGTTGCGACGTCGTGAAGGTTCCAAAGTTGGTCACTGTGCTTAGCGTATCAAGCGCTTCATTGTGCAAAACACCTATGTAGTTATAGGGATTTTGTGAAGTGATGCGAGCCGTAGAAGGGCGAACGGGCGAGACGCCTGGTTCATCCACCAGTTTTTTGTTACAGGCAGTTGCGGAGATGAGCGCCGCAGCTGCCACCACTAAAGTGAGAGCCTTGTTCATTGATTCGTTGGTGTTTTTGTTTTTAAGTTGAAGATTGTTATTGCGATCGCGGCACAAGTGTAGTGCTACCGAATCGCAAACTATTTGCCGAAAAAGAAACGTTATTTCGCTCATCGCAAAAGCAGCAATTGTTTTCAAATGAGCAAGAGCAACCGGACAAAAAACGCATCATATCGCATAGGTCAAAAAATTGCGAATTATTGCATAGAGAAAGGGTATACGCAATCCTACATGGCTACTGAGCTCGATATGTCAACGACCACCTACAATAGAATTGAGAATGGAGTAGTTGAAAGAGTTGACCCAGGTCTATATTTTAAGATTGCTGCGCTGTTGGATATAGATCCCGGCGAAATATTACTTGACGATCCAAGTCAGTACTTTTATCAATGTCAGCAATCTGGAACAGTTTCATCCACAAATACTATCAACAATTTTCCGCCAGAATTGTCTGCCATGTTACAGATTATTCAAGGTCAAATGGAAACGCTCAGCAAGCAATTTGAACTGTTGCTTTCCAAGGTTTGAAAATGCGATTTTGCCTGTTGGTTCGTAGGCCTGACGAATACCTTTGCGCCGTTGCTGGTGTTCCCACCGGCCTCTATTACTTATGACAGCAGAGCAGCTAAAGGAAATGCGTGGGCGCGTGGCGCACTTGCAGCGTTTCGTGCGCGTGGATGAGCGAAGTGCGAAAATGGAAGAAGACCGCCAACGCAGCCTGTCGCCCGGCTTCTGGGACGATAACGACCGCGCCACGGCCATCATGAAGGAAATCCGGGTGAACAAATACTGGATTGACCTCTACGAAAAAGTGAATGGTGCCGTAGAAGATTTTGCCGTGCTCTTTGACTTTTGGAAAGAAGGAGAAGCCGGCGAAGAAGAAGTGAAAGCAGCCTTCGATCATGCTACGCAGGAAATAGAGGAGCTTGAGTTCAAGAGCACCCTCAATGAGCCGGAGGATGAGCTGAACGCCATCATTCAGATCAACAGCGGCGCCGGCGGAACGGAAAGCCAGGACTGGGCCGAGATGCTGCTGCGCATGTATCGTATGTACTGCGAAAGGCAGGGCTGGAAAGTGTCGGAAGTAGATGTGCAATACGGCGACGGGGCCGGCATCAAGCAGGCTACGATAGAAGCCGAAGGCGAGTTTGCCTACGGCCTGCTGAAGGCAGAAAGCGGCGTACATCGGCTGGTGCGCATTTCACCTTTTGATTCCAATGCAAGGCGCCATACTTCGTTTGCCTCCGTGTTTGTGTATCCCATCGTGGATAACTCGATAGAAGTGGAAGTGAACCCCGGCGACCTGGAATGGGAGTTTCGGCGTTCCGGCGGCGCGGGCGGACAGAACGTGAATAAGGTGGAAACAGCGGTGCGCCTGAAGCATATTCCCAGCGGCATCATCGTGGATTGCCAGCAGGCACGGACGCAGGGCGAGAACCGAGAAAAGGCAATGGCCATGCTGAAAAGCCAGCTCTACGAACTGGAATTGCGCAAGCGCGAAGAAGCCAAAAATGCCGCCAATGCCAACAAGAAAAAGATTGAATGGGGCTCACAGATTCGCAGCTATGTGTTCCATCCTTACAAAATGATCAAAGACCACCGCACCGGCTATGAAGTAGGCAACGTAGGCCCCGTGATGGACGGCGAGCTGGACGGCTTTATCAAAGCGTATTTGATGAGTGAGAAGGACGGGTAGGCGGCACATTGTAGCCGAAGCAGCCGCCCGGTTTCGCCTAACTTTAAAAGATGAAAGCGAGCGTCAAGGAAAGCAATGCCGGCGATGCGGATGTGGAATCAATTATCACAGCCTGGGCAAAAGCGGGTGTATTTGATGATGCTGCTAAAAATGCCATTGCCCTGACCCACAAAAAATGCAACGCCGTTACCATCGTCGAAAACGGAATCGTTTATCGCTTAATGCCCGATGGTTCGAGGACGGGCTGAGGTAGCATGGGAAATGCCATTCGCGCCATATTCTATACTAACTATACTAACAGAGCCTATTTCTGGGACAATTCCGGCACCCGACACCGTGGAGATAGCCACAGACGAGGTCCCTTACCGGCTGCAAGAACATATCCTCGATAAGCTTTGAGCGTGAACAACCCTCAACCCAAATTTTCCCTCTCCCTGCTGCTGCGCATGTTTTCCTATGCGCGGCCTTACCGGCGTACGCTGGTCTTTGCCGTGGTAATGGCCATCGTGCTGGCGGCCCTTTCGCCGCTGCGGCCCTGGCTCATTCAGTTGAGTGTGGACAAATACATCGCCAACCGCTGGCTGGAAGGTTTGATCATGATATCGGCCGTGCAACTCGGTGTGCTGTTGCTGGAAAGCGGGCTGCGTTTCTGGTTTCTGTACCGGACAAGCTGGCTGGGGCAAACCGTGGTGAACGACCTGCGGAAAAGTGTGTTTAAAAAGATTCTGTATCAGGATGTTGCCTACTTCGACCGGACACCCATCGGTACCCTGACCACCCGCACCATCAACGATATTGAAACCATCAACGACGTCTTTTCCGAAGGCATCATCTCCATCATTGCCGATGTGCTCACCATCATTTCCATCATGACAGTGATGCTCTGGACCGACT
>JAMIQN010000228.1:0-4133 GCA_035914595.1 Chitinophagaceae bacterium
TACAGTCGTAGCTATTCCTCCATCCCTTCGGGTAACCTGCTTCTAAAAGCCGAATTGCTGACAGCAAATGCCAGCTATGGTCGCTATCTGCCCACATGGTATGGCGGCTCGCTAGTGTGGAGTAATGCTCAGCCACTCTCAGCCTCCAATTTTTCGATATCAAATGCTACCGTCATTAACCTGATTTCGGCCACGCCATCGTCCGGTTATGCGTCGGCATCCGGCATTGTCAAGGACACGGGACATGCAGCAGGCCGTGTGTCCAAACCTCTTGCAGGGCGACTGCTCCTACTCACGAATGCTATTGGCGAACCGGTGGGATTCCGTATTTCTGATAGCATCGGAAGATTCAATTTTGGGAGCCTGGCCTTAGGCACCTACAAGATGTTTGGCGATTCATGGGGGCGCATCAATCCTGCGCTGACGTTCACGCTGACGGCGACCTATCCCAACCTTGCAGACATCGTTTTTATTGAAGACAGCACCAGCTTTTATGGTAGCCTGACGTCTGATGTGGGCATTGCGTCATCAGGCACATTGAATGCGGTTCAGGTAATGCCCAATCCGGTGGATGATGTGCTTCAGCTTTGCGGATTGAGAGGTATTGAAGGGCCGTTCCAAGTCCGTGTGTTAGACATGGCCGGGCGCACGATGACTTCCATGGAAAGCACACAGCAGGACGAAATCCGATTGGATGTACACAACCTTCCGGCCGGTGTGTACATGCTGGAATTGCGTGCTGCCGGCAGTCGTGCCGTCTTCCGCGTTGTGAAGCTCTGAGCGCATAACGGGTCGATTTTTCTAATCGGATTTAAGTCAGGAAAGGCGTAGTCGCAGTCGCAGCCACAATGTTGGCCCCCTTACTTTGCAGGCTTCGATGAGCAATTCTTCCCGCCCTATTATTCTGGTTACAAACGACGATGGTATCACCGCCCCTGGTATCCGAAATCTCGTAGAAGCAGTACGGCCCTTGGGTGAAGTAGTAGTGGTGGCGCCGGACTCTCCACAGAGCGGCACCGGACATGCCATCACGATTGGTCGCCCTTTGCGCCTCGACCGCGTCAATCAGTTTGAAGGAATTGAATCCTGGCAATGCAGCGGCACGCCCGTGGATTGTGTGAAGTTGGCCCGCGATAAGGTGCTGCATCGCCAGCCGGACATCTGCGTGAGCGGCATCAATCACGGTGCCAATCATTCCATTAATGTGCTCTACTCCGGCACCATGAGTGCGGCGATGGAGGCCGCTATTGAGGGCGTCCCCTCCGCCGGATTTTCACTGCTTGACTTTGCCTTCGATGCCGATTTTTCAATCGCGAAAGAAGTGGCACACACTGTAGCCTGCCGGTTATTGGAGGGCAAATTGCCGTCGCACACTTTGCTCAATGTGAACATCCCAAAAGTGAAGCGTGAGCATTTCAAAGGCTTAAAACTTTGTCGCCAGGCCAATGCCCGCTGGGAAGAGCAGTTTGATCATCGCGTGGACCCGCGCGGCCGCGATTATTACTGGATGGTAGGCGCCTTCGTGAATAAGGACCGCGATGGAGGAACCGATGTGGATGCGCTGGAGGAAGGCTTTGCGTCGGTCGTTCCCATCCGCTTTGATCTTACGGATCATGCCCTCTTCAAACGGCTGCGCACAGAGTGGTCCGACTTAATATCAGAATAGTCTTCGTGCTTCGGTTCTATTTTCTCCGATAGGAGTCGGGAATAGAAAATGGGAAGTCCACACGCCCATCATAATCCACTCTTGTGAACTCCATTTTCAGCCGATAGTTCGCACCGCGGTCGCTGAGTTGCAGATCCCTTTTTCCTGAAAAACGATGTCCCGATGGGCGGGAAAAATCATCGTAGCGGCATTGCATGCTGGTTTCTGAGGTAGCCAAATACTGAAGTACGAGATTCGTATCAGCCTTCGAAAAAAGCAAGGTCTGCGTAAGCGCATCGCTCAGGTGCTGCAGAACGAAAACGCCGGCGGTATCATGCAGGTCATTGAATGCTTCACCTGTCCTAATGACGCCTCCGGTAATGAGGCTTTGCAGCGAAGCGAAGTCGGTTTGCAGTGGTAGAATCTGATTGATTTGTGAAAAAGGCACGACCTGCACCGTACGTGTCAGCCGGTTGATCAGCCACACCGTGTCGGGCGTTAGCAGTAAACGAGCTACTTCAAAATTGAGCAGGGCCGTGGCGCTGATCCAGATGCGCTTCCCCTGTTCCATCCGGATGTTGGTATTGAAATCAAGCTGCTGGCCGCCGCCATAAAATTGAGCCTTGACGCGTGCATTAAACGTCGTCCAAGCCGTGTCTGGTAGCGTGTAGTGCACCCAGGCCTGTAGGGGGGAAGGAACCGATGGCTTCGTCGTGGTTGCGATTTCCGGCGCTGAAGTTTCAAGACCGGAATCCGGAAGAGGCCCCATGCGGCCGATATGCACGACACCGACCGAATCAAGGACGATGGAATCAATCGTGGGGGCTTTAGTCTGAACGCTATCGCTGCTTGAGCTGCTGCGAGGCCCGCGCCGGAAAAGGCCGCAGCCATTCAGGCTCCAGATTAGGACAAGGCCGAGCGTAGCAAAGAGCAGCTTATTCATAGAGCTTCTGCTCGGCAATCATTTTATCAAGATTGGCATTTTCACTGCCCAGGGCTCTGGCTTTTTTCCAGGCTTCTACAGCGGCTGCTTTATTGCCCAGTTTATACTGAATGGCTGCAAGGTGCTCCCACAATTCCGGACTGTTGTTGTCTTTATTGGGGCCAAGTGCCTCTTGAATATGGCTGAGCGCTTCCTGATATTTTCCCTGCTGATAAAGTATCCAGGCATAGGTGTCCTGAAAAGTGGCTTCATGCGGACGAAGCTCAAGTGACTTCAGCGACATGCGCTCTGCATCGTCTAAGCGGGTGCGTCGCAGCGACAAGTAGTAAGCATAATTGTTAAGTACCGTTGCATTCTTGGGGTTCAGCCGCAGTGCCACATTGTAATTGCTGTCGCTAAGAGCAAACTCTTTTGTGCTGTTGTAGATGTCGCCAAGAATGGTGTGCATCTCCGATAATTCATCCGCCTTCTCTTCCGGTTCCAGGTCAATTGCGCGTTCTATTGAGCGTATGGCTGCGGGGTAGTCTTTCTTGTTGTAATATCCGATGCCATTGAGGTAATGCACCTGTGCCTGGTTGGGAAAAAGACGCGCAGCCCGACGGCTCCATTTGATGAGCGAATCTGCATTCTTGGGATCTGTGTAGAGGTAGAGCAACTGTTGCCAGATGCTGTAGTCGTCCTTCTTCAGCGAAAGTGCTGTCTTGAGTTCAACAGCAGCTTGCTCCTGGTCACCATTCAGCCCGAGGACATAGGCATAAAACGAAAGCAGGCTCACGTCTTCGGGGTGCTGCACAACGATTGCTTTTGCAATGCTGAGCGCTTCCTTTTGTTGTAGGTTGTCATCGGGAAGCTCTGCGAGATAGCTGCGCAACAGGTAGAGTTGCATGTCGGCGCTCAGCTCTTTGTTGAGAATGGCGTTCTTCAGATGATTCCGATAGGTGACCGTATCCCCTTTGCGCAAAGCCTGTGTGGCAAGGTTGATTTGCAAGGACGGGTCATTGGGAAATTTTTGACTCATTTCCTCAATGACAGCCTCCGCTTTCTTCGGCTCTTTATTGCTCTGATACATTTCCGCGAGCATGCCGTAATAGCGAGGCTCACGCGGGTTCAGGCGAATCAGTTCGCGTAACGTCCGTGCTGCGCCGTCCACGTCGTTCATCTTCAGATAGACCGCTTCCTCTTTAAGCAAGACGTCGCTTTCATCCGATTTTTTGCGCAGCAATTCAAGCTGGGCCAAGGCTTCTTTATACTTACCGGCGCGCTGAAAAAGGTTTGCACTGCGCTCCAGATATTCTTCGTTGATCTGCTCTTTTGATGCCAGGCGCTGATACACTTCTGCCGCTGCCAAAGGCTCATCACTCAGCACGAGCGTATTCGCATACTGCTCCCGATACCACTTGTTACTGCTGTCTAAAGCGAGGGCCTTTTGAATGTAGTCGCGGGCAAGGGCTGCATCGTTTGCCTTCAGGGCGAGGCGTGATAGATCGTAGTAAGGCGCAGACTGTGTGGGATCCAGTTGCACCACTTGTTTCAGCAGGAGATCAC
>JAMIQN010000229.1:0-8169 GCA_035914595.1 Chitinophagaceae bacterium
AAAACATCTGGCTGCGCTGGGCGGCCCTGCTTCATGATATTGCCAAGCCGGCGACCAAGCGGTTTGAGCAGGGACATGGCTGGACCTTTCACGGCCACGATGCAGTAGGGGAGCGGATGGTGCCCAAAATCTTCCGCCAGCTCCGGCTGCCCCTGGGCGAGGAGATGAAGTATGTGGCCAGGCTGGTAGGCCTGCACCTGCGGCCCATTTCGCTGAGTAAAGAGGCCATTACTGATTCGGCAATGCGGCGCCTGCTGTTTGATGCCGGTGCCGACCTGGACGACCTGATGATCCTTTGCGAAAGCGACATCACCAGCAAGAATGCCATGAAGGTGCGCCGCTACCTGAACAATTTTGCTTTGGTGAAAAAGCGGCTGGCAGCCGTGGAAGAATCTGACCGCATCCGGGCCTGGCAGCCACCGATTGATGGTGAAGAGATTATGCAGCTATTTGGCCTGAGCCCCAGCCGCGAGGTAGGCATCCTGAAAACAGCCATTCGCGAAGCCATCTTGGATGGGGTGATTCCCAACAACCGGGAGGCTGCCCTGCAGTTTCTTTTGGAAAAAGCAAAAGAGCTGGGACTGGAGCCTGCAACGAAATAAGGCAGGTCATAGTGCGGAATCCAGGATGATCCACATAGCGCCTCCGGTCGTGCTGTCCAGCCGTATCGTTCGGTATTCTTTTTCTAAAAAAGCGAACGTTTCCCGATTGCAAATCAGGGTATCGCCAAGGCTAAATGAGCTGGCACGGTCCGAGACTTTGACTGTTCTGCCTTCGTAATGCTCATAGATGGTTTTGTAGAAAGTCAGCTCGTCTAAATGGTGTGCAAAACGCGGAGGCGTGGGCGGGATGAGAACGCTAAAGGAGTGCACCTGCGGATAGCGGTCATGCATGATTTTTAAGGCATCCGGCACTGTCTGCTGCGTCAGGCTGACATGTGGCTCATCGGCCAGTTCTTCAGCTACATGGATGAAGCTGTTCTTTACCGTAATGCCTACGACCGTCAGCAGGATGGCTACGGCAGCCACCCGTCCAACAGATAGCTTGCTCAGCCCCACTGAGACCAACTCCCAGATAATGAGCGCCATTGCAGCACAAACCAGAGGATAGAGCGGTGCATCGTACCAGCCAAGTTTTACCGGAGGAAAAGAGATAAAAGCCAAATAGATCGCCGCCCCTGTAAGCAAAGCGAGCACCAGCCTTTTGTGGGCACATCTCCGGATGATGAGGAAGGGAACGAATAAGGCAGCCAGCAGTAGGATGTATTCCTGGAACTTGGGGTCGTAGAACTTTTCATAGTAAAAAGACCAGGGGTAATGCAGCCAGGGCTGAATGTCGTTGTTGAGACGGGTGAATTCGCTCCACCAAACTATTGACCAGTAGCCGTGGTCATACTTTTCTCTTAACAGATAATAGGTTGCACACAGAGCCACAAAAGCGAGAGTGCTGAAGGCGGCGCGGCGGGAAATAACTATTGACAAAAAGCGCCGTCCATAAAAACACCCAATACCAATCAGGGAGGGTAGGATCAGGAAGACAGCGGTTGACTTGGTAAAATACCCGGCGCAGAACAGGGACGTCAACACAACATAATCAGTTGGTTCCGCAGCCTCTTTTCGCAGGCAATAAATCCAGTGCAGTTGAATCCAGGTTGTCCAGAATACGAGCACACCATCGAGGTCGCCCGTCAGAAAAACATGATCACAGATCAGACCAATGTTGGTCAGGCAAAAGAGAGATGCAATCAGGCCGGGGAAAACTGACCCGGTGAACCGATACAGATAGACACATAAAAGCAGCAGCAGTCCTACGAGGGCGAGGTAAGTAGGCAGCCGCACCGACAACTCGCTGAAGCCGAGGGACGCACCGGCAGCGGCCTGCATCCAAAGGGCCAAAGGAGGTTTAGTGTTGTGATGGTCAACGGTATCTGCTACTGTATAGACCAGGTATTGGTGATGCTTCACCATGCCCAAAGCGTTATTGGCATACAGTGCTTCGTCCCACAGATGAATTGGCCCCCGTAGTGATTTGGAAATGATAACGAACAGCAGCCCGCCCAAGAGCACTGCCAATCCGACTTTCAGAAAAATCTTGGCTACTGTGAATGGAAAAGTTTTATCAATCATTCGTTCGGTTGCGCAGCCGGGTCAGAAGATTATCAGTTTGCCTCTTTATTTTTCGGCGCCGCAATCTATTTCATAGAAATTCACCCTCGAGGCCGCGGTCAAAATCCACGGTGCTACCCAAAAAATCGAAGCAGTAGAAGTTCCCGAAAGTATCGGTTGCGCCTGCTTCAGCATGCGTTCCGTAGTAGGAAGCCGTGTTTTCTGCAATACGCTGCGCCCAGCAAAATGACTGAGCCTTCGCATCGGGAAGAAGGCCGAGGCTACATGCAATGAACAGCAAGGTGCGGTTGATTGGGCTGGCCATATACTTCGTCTTTAGGGGAAAATTTGTGTGAATCGTCAACCCTATTCGAATCTGCCATTAGTAACTCCTTCGCCCCTCGCATATTGTCCCGCTTGAAGTTGGCTCCTTCTTCAAGGGGCCGGCGCTTGCACATTTCTCATGCTCATGGCAGAAGCTAAGCTGCAGGCAGAGGCATTGCGTATTTAAAGAAAAAAGAAGCAGCCGTTGATAGCTGCTTCTGAGATGATTGTGACTGAAATGCGGATGATGCTACTTGCCCCAAACGGCCCAGCCGCTTGTCCAGTCGCTGTGGGCGTCCATGGCTCCGACAAAAGCAACCTGCTCGAAAAAGGCGTCTGCAAACGGGCCAGGCCATACAGCACCACTACGGGCGGGGGAAGCTGAAGTCAGTTGAAAATCAGGTGTTGTATTGTTAAACGGTGCGCTCAGCATGACGTCATTTTCTGTGCTCATGATGGTGTTGTTGGTGAGCAGGGCCGCCTGCAACATGGCATCGGTGTAATTCAGATTGCCTGCCTGATCTACAACAAAAGGTGTGGCTGCCGGTGTGTATAAATAGCACTGAACCATGAAACTTTCGCCGGTTTGAAAGAGGCGAATCGTTGTGGTATCGCGCAGATTCATAATGCCTTTCTGCCCGCCCATAATGATGGAGTTGGCTATCCGGAACCGGCTACCGCGGCGCCAGCGCATACCATAACCGTGGTCGGAGGAAGTGCCGGCCGCATCATTAGGGCCGACGGCAGTAAAGTTGGCAAGCAAGGGGCTGGTGCGTGGGGTGGTGTTATAGGGCAGCTTGCCATTGGTATTGTCCACTTCAATCATATTGGAAAGGTCGCCGGAGGTGCCTTTGGCATCGGTGAAGCCGGGGTCGCGCAGCGAGATAGCGTATTGAATTTTACCATGATAGCCATCGTCCATGTCGAAGTCGTCATCGGCACAGTTGTAGGCAATCAGATGTTTGGCATTGACGGCTCCGCCGAAAAACTCAAAGGCATCATCCAGCCCGCGCACAATCTGCACATAATCAAGGGTGGTGCTGCTGCCCACACCGTACAGGCTCAGGCCGTTCACCTCATCACCGGGGTTTACCGCCTTGCCGGGGTATTCAATGCGGACATACTTCAGGGTGCCGCTGTTGTCGGCATCGTTGCTGCCGCCAAAGCTTTTATGGTCATTGTCCACACCTCCTTCGATGGCCGCATGGTTACCATTGACCGTGGCTTCACCCACCAGGATGAGGCCGCCCAGGTCGCCGGGTTGTGGGTTACTTTCTCCCGAAGTAAAGACAATCGGTTCCGAAGGGGTGCCCACCGCGTTGATGCGTGCCCCTTTGTAGATGACCAATACGCCGGCAGAATCTCGTTTGGAATAAATCCTCGTACCGGGTTCAATGTGCAGGGTGGCGCCATCCACATACACGTAGCCGCGTAGGAAGTAAGTATGCTCCTTGTTGAGTGTCATGTCGCTGGTAATGTTTCCGCGCAGATACACTGTGTCGCCGGAGCCGGTGGGTGGGATCGGGGGCTGGTTGCTTTCCTTTTTGCAGGAGAAAAGCAGGGTGCTGAGGGCGCTGCCCAGCAGCAGCATTTTGGTTGTTTTCATGGTTGTCATTATTGATGCTGCAAAGTTTTTTCAAGACGCTGAAAGCCGCGCCAGCAAAGGCTTTACCTTATTGTTACCTTATCATTACGGAATTATTACCACCGCTCTGCTTCGCCTTGGCGGAAACAAAAATTCCAGAGCAAAAACTCTGGAATTTCTGACCCGAAGCGAGCATCGTTTTAGAAGCGATATCGGAATGAAACAGAACAGCTTCTACCCGAAAGGAGGGACGATATCTTGCGGTCTTCCTGCTCTTGAAATGCAGTGCCACCACCGTACTTGTAGTAGAACTCCTGAGGGCTGTTGAGCAGGTTGCTCCAACCCATTTTCAGTTCACCCTTGTCCGCCCATAATTGTTTGGCTATTTGAAAATCAAGGATGTTGCGGCTTCGCTCCCAGATGTCGGCAAAGCCCTGGCCGCGGAATTGGATGCGCTCCCCCGATCGGTTGTAGAGCAGGTGAAAGGAGAGCCCCTGCTGTTTCGACTGATAGCTGAGGCCTCCATTCAGGATGTAGGGACTTTGTCCCTGCATTAAGGATGCAGAGCGCCCTTTGCCCGGCACCTCTACAGAGCCTTTGATGTAGGCGGCATTCAGATAAAGCCCCAGATTTTCCAACAGGCGGGACGCAGCCAGAAAGCCCAGGTTCTTTCGCAGCTCGGCTTCCACCCCATAAATGACCGCACCTGGCACATTTTCATAACTCAAAACACTGTTTCCCAGATTGATCTGCTCAATCGGATTGCTGAAGTGTTTGTAAAAAGCAGAGGCTGAAAAGATCTCACCGGCTGCCGGAAACAACTCATAACGCAGATCTGCATTAAGAATACTGCTGCGCTCCAGGTTAGGATTGCCCGCTACGATGAAATCATTCGCATAATCATAGTAGCGATAGGGTGCAAACTCCCGAAACTCGGGTCTGTTGACGGCCCGAAATCCGCTTAGCCGCAACTTGGATTTCGCATTGAGATCATAGCTCAGATTCACCGAGGGCAGCAGATCCAGATTACTTTTTTCATTGGCTGCGCCGGCCACGATGAGCTGCTGCCGGAAGGATTCGGCGCGTAATCCGAACACCATTTTCAATCGCTTCGTGAGTTCATTTTCGCTCATCAGGTAGGCGGCGCCCAGGCGGGCAGTGCCCGAGTAATCAATGGAATTGGTCAGGATGTTTGCCAGAAGAATCTGCGGGATGTACTGCTGCATCTGGCTATTTGAAAAAATGCTGTTCCATGGCTGATCCCCAGTCGCATATAGCGTCTGACCTGAAAACTTGGTAGAAGCATAACCAAGGGCTGTAACAGCTACCCCGCGGCTGCGAAAGGAGGCTTCGATGCCGGCCTTCAACTTCTTAAAAAGGCTGCCCGTTCGGTAAGGGCTTGCGTAGCGAATGCCGGCGCTGTAGATGTCTTCATGCAGGCTGCTAAACAGACGTCCCGCATCCTTAATGGCAGGGCTGTTGATATTGTTCAGCTTGACATAGTAGGGATGGTCATCGGTGCCATCGCTGGGGTCACTGACTAGAGTTATAATCTTTTGGTCCGGTAGGTGCCGCGCCACCCGGCTATATGACGCATTCCACTCCAACTGACGCGCCTGGTTGCTGCCCAACTCATGCCTTCCTTCCAGGCTGGAGCTGAACAGTTGATTCTGAATAACTTCTTCTCCATAACTCCGAATGAACAACGGCGCCTCGCTGGCACGCTCTTCATTGCGCCCCTCCCGCAGGATCAGGCGATGCTCAAAATCGTTGTTGAAAAAGTTTCTAAATGAAATCCTGCTCGGGCCGGAGGCGTAACTCAGGTTCAGGATGCTGCCCAAGTTGCGCTGTATCGTGTAATTCCGGTTGTTGACATGGTAGAGCCTGGTTTTCGAAATATCAAATTCATCGCGGAACCCCTCCTGATACCGCCGTCCGCTTTGGTACCCCAGAGAAAAGAGGAAGCCCAACCTTCTGTCGTTCATGCGGCCAAGCCGGAATGTATTTCCTGCGGTGAGTTGGCCGGAAAGATTAGGGATGCCTGAGCTTGCTTTTTCATAACCAAAATGGTTGGAGAAAGACCGAGTGATCGCAACTTGTTCGGAGCTACTCAGATTGAGGTATTCTTTCTTTCCAGGAAAGGCGGCAGGCAGCCAGCGGGAATCATCCAAAATGCCAAGTGCATCAAAGCGCCCCTGATGCACACCCCGATAAAATACATCGGCAGTGGTAGCGGCATTCATCCCCAGTCCGAGGCTCAATTCCAGCTTCTTATGTTCGGGGAAGTCCTTGGTGGCAATGCGAATGGCGCCTCCGGCAAAATCGCCAGGCAATTCCGGTGTGGCCGTTTTAAAGATGGTGATATTGTCAATTAAGTTGGCCGGAATCAGTTCAAAGGAGAAGGCCTTTTTATCCGGCTCGGTACTGGGCAGCACTGCCGCGTTCATCAGGGTGGCGTTGTAGCGTTCATTCAGCCCGCGAACCACAATAAACTTATTCTCCTGAACAGTGGTTCCGCTCACGCGCCTGAGCACCTCACCGGTGTTCCGGTCCGGCGACCTGCGAATGATATCAGACGAAATGCCATCCTGAATGCTCATGCTGGCTTTTTGCGCAGCATACAGGGCGTTGATGCTTTCCTGCTTTCGCTTTGAACGAACGCTGACCTCCTTTAACTCCTTTGCTCCGGCATTGCTCATCCGAAGCCGGATGGTAGAAGACTGATTTTCCGAAACCAGTATCTGTTCCGAATTGATGGTATCGTAGCCCATATAGCGCACCTGCAGTTGATAAAGGCCCGCTGGCAGGTTGAGGCTGAAGTGTCCATCCATATCGGTAACTGTTCCGATGGTGCTTCCTTTCACCATGACGATGGCATTCATGACCGGTTCACCCGTTATGGCATCTGTTACGCTACCCGAGAGTTTGCCTTCAGCCATTGCTGTCAGCGTAGATAGAAGGAAGGCCAGCAGCATCATTGTTCGAATCATATCATTGATTTTGCCGCAAAGCTGCCAGTCGGATATTACCTCCTTGTTACCCTCAGATTAAGGAATCATGAAGTTTCTCAGGAGCCCAAACAAAGGGTTGCGAGCGGTAGATATGGCATAGTTTCCGGACATCCATTCGCTTTTCCGTGCTTTGCATCCATGAATGCCCGCCAGCTTTTTCAACAACACCTCGCACCCACATCCACCGCCCCCATCGGCCTGCATATCGTTAAAGCAGAAGGCGCTAAGCTGTGGGATGCAGAAGGGAAAAGCTATCTGGACCTGATCGGCGGCATCTCGGTAGCCCATGTGGGACATCGCCATCCGCGCGTGCTGGAAGCCATCCACCGGCAATCGGAGGCTTACCTGCATGTGATGGTCTATGGCGAGGTGATTCAAAGTCCGCAGGTGCAATTCGCAGCCCTTTTGGCAAAGCATCTTCCTGATGCTCTGGACTGTGTCTTTTTTACCAATAGCGGAGCCGAGGCTACGGAAGGCGCCATCAAACTGGCCCGCAGGCTCACCGCCCGACCGCATATTCTGGCTGCTAACAAGAGCTATCATGGCAGCACTACCGGCGCCTTGGCCCTGATGGGGGATGAATACTGGCGGCAGGCTTTCCGTCCACTGATGCCGGGCGTCTTTCACTATGATTACAACTCAGATGCTTTTCTGAATGCCATTGATGATTCCGTGGCGGCGGTGGTGCTGGAACCCATTCAGGCAGAGGCCGGTGTGCTGGCCCCTGATCCGGCATGGCTTCAGTCGGTGTCGCAGCGTTGCCGGGATACCGGCGCCTTGTTAGTGATGGATGAAATCCAGTGCGGCTTCGGGAGAACAGGCCGGCTGTGGGGCTTCGATCATTTTGGCATTGTGCCGGACATCGTGCTGCTGGGCAAAGCCCTCGGCGGTGGCCTGCCGCTGGGTGCGTTCGTAGCCTCGCGGGAAAGGATGGCGGCCTTCACCGAGCAACCGGTGCTGGGTCATATGTCCACATTTGGAGGGCATCCGCTCTGCTGTGCCGCCGGCATGGCTGCCTTCGAAGCATTGCTGGAAGAAGGTCTGATAGAGCAGGTTGCGGCGAAAGAAGCTTTGCTACATGCCCACCTGAAGCACCCGGCCATTCGTGCGGTTCGTAGTCAGGGACTGCTGGCAGCGGTGGAGT
>JAMIQN010000230.1:0-3704 GCA_035914595.1 Chitinophagaceae bacterium
TTCCCGTACGCGATAGAGGGGCGTGTTTCTGAAAACATCGCTGTCCAGAGTGATGGAATCGCAGTCTTTACGCCAGCATTCATACCGGGCCTGCCGTTCAAAAACGTATCCATAGTAGGCGAAATAAGTAGTGTCATACACGGTAGCGCTGTCTCCGTCAAAATGCAATCCTGCCTGAGCCAGCACGGCCCCCAGCATATCATTGTCAAGGAGGTCTTCGCCCGGAATTACACCGACTTCGCTCGGGTCTTGAATGGGATTACCGAAGCTGCGATGGATATCGAGCATGGAAAACGTGTAGGCGGTGCCGGAGCCGTCATACCAGGCATTGGCACTGTCAATCTCGTGCTGGAAACTGTCAATATCGGGGCCGGGGTTTTCCTGCGCAAAGGTCTCGCTGCTACAAAGCAGGAAGAGCAAACTCCCGAAAATCAGCGTAATGCGATTCATGACCTGGCGAGTTGAGTAGCTCAAGTTACGCTACGGATAATCATCTTTCGAGACTTATCTCTGGTGTTTCCAGTTTCGATGCTTGCCTTCGGCATACCCTTCGAACTTGCTACCTCATAATACTGAACCGTTTGACGGCCTTTCCGGAGGGTGATATTGCCCGCAGGATGTACAGGCCGGGTGGTATTACCGACACATCAATTGAAACGCCGGACACGGGTACGTTCGTCCATTGCTGTACGAGGTTCCCATTCAAATTCAGGATTTCAAGCGAGGCTCTTTCCTGAAGATTTTTTATGCCGCTTATGGAAATGCGAAGCTGGTCATGTGCAGGTATCGGGCTGGCCAAAAGCGTGAGTGCATTCTTCTGCGTGGAAGCTTTGTAGGTGTTTACGCTACGAGCGTTTTGCAGGAATTTGGCGTGCCCCCAACCAGCCATGACTTCGCTCCAATAGCATAATGTACTGGTGAGATGGGTGCCACTGTCCGGGACGGAGTAGTAGAAGTTTCGGATGTGCCAGGGAGAATCCACCAAAGGGTCACCCCGCTTCCAGATAATGGATGTTTCCCGTACGCGATAGAGGGGCGTGTTTCTGAAAACATCGCTGTCCAGAGTGATGGAATCGCAGTCTTTACGCCAGCATTCATACCGGGCCTGCCGTTCAAAAACGTATCCATAGTAGGCGAAATAAGTAGTGTCATACACCGTAGCGCTGTCTCCGTCAAAATGCAATCCTGCCTGAGCCAGCACGGTCCCCAGCATATCATTGTCAAGGAGGTCTTCTCCAGGAATCGCACCAAATTCGCCCGGGCCTTGAATGGGGTCGCCGAAGCTGCGATGGATATCGAGCATGGAAAACGTGTAGGCGGTGCCGGAGCCGTCATACCAGGCATTGGCGCTGTCAATCTCGTGCTGGAAACTGTCAATATCGGGGCCGGGGTTTTCCTGCGCAAAGGTCTTGCTGCTACAAAGCAGGAAGAGCAAACTCCCGAAAATCAGCGTAATGCGATTCATGACCTGGCGAGTTGAGTAGCTCAAGTTACGCCACGGATAATCATCTTTCGAGACTTATCTCTGGTGTTTCCAGTTTCGATGCTTGCCTTCGGATATCCATGTGATAGCCTGGTCCAGGCGTCGTTGCCGGGTTACTTCGGTCTTTGCCTCGGTCAACCATTCCAGGTATTCACGGCGGCAGGAGGGGCTGAAATCCTGCCAGGCTTTTTGTGCTTTAGGGTTCTCGGCCAACAGCTTTGTCAGGTACGGCGGTTCGGGTATGGGCGCCTTAGTGCTTCGTGTTTTGCGGCCTGCGTGGGGGAGCACAATGCCGTCTTCATTCAGCTTCATGGCGTCCCGAATCAGCATCCGAACGATTTTATGGGATGGCAGGTCAGCGGGGCTGCAGATCCTGCCGAAAGAACCCATGGCCTGCATACTCTGATTGCGGAGGATTTCATGTTTCTCAGCCAGCAAGGCATGTTTCCAAAACCCAAAGCTGCAATGCTGACGGAAGGCTGCGAACTGACAAAGCAAGCCCTTGTATTCAAAAAAGGGCATTCCCCATTTGATAGTTTCCTGAACCTCCGGACAAGCATCGTGAATCCATTCGCGAAGCTGCTCCAGCATTGGCTTTGCGAATGCAGCGGAGTCGGCGATGTAGGTATCTACGCGTGGGTCGTAAGTAGGCATAAGAGCAGGTGGGGACTAAAGTAAAAAAGCATCGTTTCCCGCATTAGCTCCACCATTGGTGTAGATAATGAAGAGTATTCACGGGCGCATCGGCTTCTGATGCACTTGTGTCGGCCGGACTTTATTACGTAGCTCAGGCTTTCTTCTTCGAAGCGGATGTTTTCCGGGCTGCTGCCTTTTTCGGGGCTGCCGTCTTTTTGGTGGAAGGTGTTTTGGGGGCCTTGCTGCTCTTGGCGGCTGCGGCTTTGGTAGCCGTTTTCTTTTTGGTCGCCTTCGGCGTAAAAGCATCGGGATTCTGGGCAAGAATCATCTTCTTCACTTCCTCCAGCGTCGTGTCTTTAAAATCTTCGGGCTGCCATTTTTCACCGCCTTCCTTGCGCGGCAACTTGATCATTTCCTTGCCAAAGCGAATGAAAGGGCCCCAGCGTCCCTGTTCAATAGCAATGTTTTCACCCGGCCATTCGCGGATGAAGCGAGCCGCTTCTTTCTCCAGCTTGGTGCGCACCAACTCGTTGATGTCGGACTGGCTGAGGTGGTCAAAATCATACTTGCGCGGCACATTCACATATAGCTCGCCCCATTTGATGAAGGGGCCAAAGCGGCCTTTCCCTTTCGTTACGGGAATGCCCTCGTAGCTGCCGATGGGCGCATCAGCCACCTGCTTCTGCCGGATAATAGTGATGGCCCGCTCCATGTCCACACTCAGGGGGTCTTCGCCGCGGGGGATGGAGATAAACTGCTCACCCCACTTCACATAAGGGCCAAAACGGCCCGCACCGATAATCACTTCGCGGCCTTCGTGGCTACCCAGTTGAAAAGGTAGTTTGAACAGGTCGAGGGCTTCTTCCAGCGAAATCGTAGCAATACTCTGGTTGTTGCGCAGCGTGGCGAAGCGCGGTTTTTCTTCATCCTCAGAAGAGCCGATCTGCACCATAGGGCCAAAACGGCCAAGGCGGGCAATCACGGACCTGCCACTGGCGGGGTCGTCGCCCAAAAGGCGTTCGCCGGTGGTGCGGGCTGCATTTTCCATCGTGGCTTCCACCTGCTTGTGAAAAGGCCCGTAGAAGCGCCCGAGCATCCGGTTCCATTGTTCTTTACCTCCGGCAATCTGGTCGAATTCTTCTTCAATTCTTGCCGTGAAGTTGTAGTCCATGATGCGCTCGAAATGCTCGCTCAGGAAGTCGGTAACAACGGCGCCGAGGTCGGTCGGGAAAAGCTTGTTGCGTTCGGCTCCCACGTTTTCTGAGGCCAGGCTGCGCGTCAGTTTGTCGTCCCGGAGGGTCCATACTATATACTCGCGACGGACGCCTTCTTTATCGCGCCGCTCCACATAGCCGCGTTGCTGAATGGTGGAGATGGTAGGCGCATAGGTGGAAGGGCGGCCAATGCCCAGTTCTTCCATTTTCTTGACTAATGAAGCTTCGGTGTAGCGGGGCTGTGGCCGGGTGAATTTCTGAGTCGCCATCATTTCCACGAAGGCAGGCACCTGCCCGACGACCAATGGCGGCAACATGGCGGCAGTGCCATCGCCCTCTTTCCCGTCACCGGCCATCACATCTTCATCATC
>JAMIQN010000231.1:0-2985 GCA_035914595.1 Chitinophagaceae bacterium
CGCCGTAGGCGAATCGTACATCTCGGAATTCAATGGAATCGTTGAATGCCTTTACCGGCAAGGCATCGGGCGCTTCTTTCACTGTGTTGTCCACCGCCAGCACTTCTTCCATTCGTTCAATGGAAGCGCTGCCTTTGTTCACCTGGTTGACCGCCGAGATCAGGTTTTTCACCGGGTTGATGATCTGCGTAAACATCACGATGTAGGTGATGAATAGTTCCGCCGTCAACATCGTTTCATGACGCAATACCAGCCGGCCTCCGAACCATAGGATAATTGCCACAATAGCGATACCCAGTGTTTCGCTCATCGGTGATGCCAGCTCGCCAATTCGGGCACTCACATTGCGCAGCCTGAAGTTTTCATTGTTCAGTTTCAGAAAGCGGAGGTACTGTGATTTTTCCGCATTGAATGCTTTGACCACCCGCATCCCACTGAGGGTTTCATCCAGCACGGAAGTGATGTCGGCCATCTGCTCGCTGATGCCTCTTGCTGCCCTTCGTAGCCTGCTGCCCACACGCCCGACGATGAGGCCTGAGAGTGGTAGGAAGATGAGCAAAAACAGAGATAGCTGTGGAGAGATATATACCATCACGGCGAGTGTCAGCAGCACATTGAGTGGCTCTCGAATGAACACTTCGAGAAAGCTGACTACCGAGGTCTGGATTTCGTTTACGTCGTTACTCATCCGGCTGATGAGGTCGCCTTTCCGCTCTTCGGTGAAGTAGCCTATAGGCAATGAAAGCAGCTTCTCGAATATCTGATTGCGCAATTTTCGAATTACCGAATGCCGCACAGGGATGACTACATAATAGGCGAGGTAGAGAAAGACGTTCTTGAGGATGATGAACAATACGACGATGCCACAAATGATGGCGAGTGTGCGAACCTTATCACCCCCTGAAAGCAGCCACACATTGAAGTAGTGGCCGAGACGATCTACAATGCCGGCACCGGGCTTCAGCGGCTTGATTACTTCATCTTTGAAAAGCACATTGAGTACGGGTATCAACATGCCGATGCTGATGAGCGAAAACACGACCGACAACATGCTGCACAGGAAGTAGAGCAGAATGGAGCCGCGGTAGCCGGAGATGTAACGCCAGATGCGCCTGAAATTTTTCATGTGCTATGCAAGCGTGTAGGAGATGCTACCGTCTTTTTCGTCTTTGATAATAATACCGGCCTCTCCCAACTTGTTGCGGATGGCATCGGAAGTCGCGAAGTCTTTGCGGGCACGTGCATCCCGCCGTATATCAGACAGAATGGCGATGGCCTTATCCAGCTTTGAATGATCTGCTGCTGGTTGCAATCCCTGTAGTCCGAGGATGTCCTCGAGCCAGGTTTTGAAGCTGCGTAGCATTAATTGAATGGTATCGCCGGAAAGAGTGTCAGATTTTAGTTGTCCACCCTTGATGCTATTAATAATGGGTACCAGCTCGAAGATGTTTGCGATGACTTTTGCGGTGTTGAAATCATCGTTCATGAAGTCGTCCAGCTCGGTGATTAGGGATTGGACTTTGAGGTCGTGAGGGGTGAGGGGTTGTTTTTTTTCACTCTTTTCAGCCGCCTCCCGCATCCCCCCTTTTTCAGCAGCCTCCCCCCAGCCCCCTCCGTGGGAGGGGGAGGTGGTATGTCCTTCACTCGTTTGTTGCGGATACTGGTACGCGTTACTGTTGGTCATCAGGTCTGGGCGGGCGTGGAGGCGCTCACTGACTTGTTGCAGTACGTTTTCCAGATCATTCAGAATCGCAGCATTGCTAATTCGGAATACCTCAAAGCCCTGCTCCTGGAGCCACTGGGTGCGCTGCTCATCTGTGTCGGCAACTTCCGGAAGGCTATGAATCAGGCCGTCAATTTCAATGATGAACCGTTTAGGCAGGCAGACGAGATCTGCGATGTAGTAACCCAGGATGTGCTGGCGACGGAACTTAAAGCCTTCCAGATTTTTCCTACGCAAGGCATCCCACATGATTTCTTCAGCCTTCGTAGGCTCCTTACGCATCTGCCGTGCGTATTCCTTCAGTCGTCCATACAGCACCTTATCAGCAGAATGAAGCCCATGCATAACAGGAGGTGCGTCCATGTTTCCGGCACCGGAAGGGGCCTCTCCCCCTCCATCGGAGGGGGCCGGGGGGAGGCTGCTATCCACATCCCCAATCCCCTTCAAAACTTCATAGGCCTCCCACAACCGCCGTAGTGCCTTCTCGCTTGCCTGGAGGGCCTCGTTCGAGAAATCCAGCGTGCTACGGTAATGAGTTTGGAGGATATAAAAGCGCACCACCATGGGATGGTAGGCCTGTTCCAGCATTGGATGGGTGCCACTAAACAGCTCCGTGAGTTTGATCACGTTGTTGTAGCTCTTGCCCATCTTCTTGCCGTTGATGGTGATCATGTTGTTGTGCATCCAGTAGTGGACCGGTGCATGGCCATGTGCGATGGTGCTTTGAGCGATCTCACTTTCGTGGTGCGGAAACTGAAGGTCCATGCCGCCGCCGTGGATGTCGAAGCGCGTACCCAGATACTTTGATGCCATCGCAGAGCACTCGATATGCCAGCCCGGGAAGCCTTCGCCCCAGGGGCTTTTCCAACGCTGGATATGCTGAGGTGGTGCGGCCTTCCAAAGGGCAAAGTCCACCTTATTCCGCTTTTCATCCTGGCCTTCCAGTTCGCGTGTTGTTTCCAGAAGTTCATCGATCACGCGGCCGCTCAATGCTCCGTAGGGATAGTCCGATGCATACTTTTTCACATCGAAATAGACGCTGCCGTTCACCTCATAGGCATAGCCTTTTCGCATGATGTCTTCGATCATGCTTTGTTGTTCGATGATATGGCCTGTGGCGGTGGGTTCGATAGAAGGCTCCAGATTATTAAACAGGCGCATCCCCCAATGGAAGAGGCTGGTGTATTTGTGTACCAGCTCCATCGGTTCCAGGCGCTCCAGTTTTGCTTTTTCGGCCACCTTGTCTTCGGCCTCACGACCTT
>JAMIQN010000232.1:0-2119 GCA_035914595.1 Chitinophagaceae bacterium
CACAACCTGACTATGGCGAGCAGGCTCTGGAAATTGCTGACCGTCTGATTTCGTCCGGTGCCGTGGATGTAGTGGTGGTGGATTCCGTCGCAGCCCTCGTCCCGAAAGGAGAACTGGAAGGCGAGATGGGCGACTCCAAAATGGGTCTGCATGCGCGCCTGATGAGCCAGGCTTTGCGCAAGCTGACCGCAACCATTTCCCGCACGGGCACCGTCTGCATTTTCATCAACCAGCTTCGCGAAAAGATTGGGGTCATGTTTGGCAATCCGGAAACCACCACCGGTGGTAATGCACTCAAGTTTTATGCTTCGGTGCGCCTGGACATTCGTCGGATCAGCCAGATTAAAGATGGCGACACGGCCACCGGCAACCGGACGCGTGTGAAGGTGGTGAAGAACAAAGTGGCGCCTCCCTTCCGTCAGGTGGAGTTTGATATTGTGTTTGGCGAAGGCATCTCCAAGGTGGGTGAAATCATTGACATGGGCGTGGACCTGGGTATCCTCAACAAGAGTGGTAGCTGGTTCTCCTACGGCGAAAGCAAGATTGGTCAGGGCCGCGATGCAGTAAAGCAATTCCTGCAGGACAATCCGGAAGTGATGGCAGAGATAGAAGGCCGCATTCGGGCGCAACTGATGGTGGCGGAGCAGGAGGGGTAGGTATTTGGCGAAGGACACGAAGGCGCAAAGTGTAGCATCTTATATGCCAAGAGGCTGTCTCGAATCCGGGACAGCCTCTTGGTATTTGGCGAAATATGCTCGTTACTGAATGATAAGCTGCCGGCTCAGTTGTTCTCCGCCCGCATTGATACGAACGATGTACATGCCTTTGGCAAGCCCTTGCGTGCGGATGCCTTCGAAGAAGTCATTGCCAACATTGCTATACTCTTTACGCAGTACCTGCCTGCCCGCCGCATCAGTGAGGGTGATACTGAGGTTGCGCATCGGCTCTTTAGCGGAAAGGCTGAGCATGTAGGACAGTACTCAAATGTTCCGGTGAAGGCGTACAGGCAGGGAGCAATTGAGAAGTCCCTGATTACAGGCTCCAATATTCTAAACGGCTCACCTCGGCCCCAGATTATATACCGCATTTGCCTGCGTGATGCAGGTCATAGTCAGGTCGTTGATACACACGTGGGGTGGAAGCTGGCTGCAAAACCAGGCCACGTCTGCAATGTCTTCTGCTGAAAGCGGCTTGAAGCCTTCATAGACGGCCTTCGCACGCGCTTCATCTCCTTTAAATCGCACCAGCGAAAATTCGGTTTCCGTAGCGCCCGGATGAATGGCGGTCACCTTAATTCCGTAAGGCAAAAGCTCAATCCGCATGGCCTCATTCAGCGCATTCACAGCAAACTTGGTCGCGCAATACACGTTCCCGTTTTTGTACACTGTCTTGCCAGCCGTCGAACCAATATTGATGATGTGCCCCCGCTTTTGTGCGGTCAGCTTGGGCAGCAGTGCCCGCGTCACATAGAGCAGCCCTTTGAGGTTGGTGTCTATCATCAGGTCCCAGTCGTCGGTGTCGCCCTGGTCCAGGGTATTGAGGCCTGCAGCCAGCCCGGCATTGTTCACCAACAGATCCACTTGTTGCTCGCCGATGGAGGCCACGGCAGCCTGTACGGCCTGCTTGTCGCGCACATCAAAACACAGGGGTATCGCACGGATATTCGAGGATTCGCGTAGCGATGCACAAATGGATTCGAGGCGGTCCCGGCGGCGGCCTGTGAGGATGAGATCAAAGCCACCGGCGGCAAAACGACGGGCAATGGCCAGGCCAATTCCGGAAGTGGCACCGGTGATAAAAATGCAGGGCATGATGTGGGCGATTCTTTGTTTGAAGGACAAAGATTAGCCTCTCAACTGCAATTCTTGAGCAGGAAAAAACAACAAACCACTATCGAATGAGCGTGGTGTCGCCTTTCAACAGGACTGCATTCCCAAACCGGTCATTGATGGAAAGCACCCAGTAGTAAGTGCCGACATCAGCAGGCCGCCCCTGATACTTGCCGTCCCAGCCATCCGTAAAACGGCTGCCATAAAAGACCGGCTGGCCCCATCGGTTAAACACCCGGAAATAGTTGAGTTCGGAGATAGTGAGCGGATCAAACTCTGTGTTGTTGGTA
>JAMIQN010000233.1:0-3324 GCA_035914595.1 Chitinophagaceae bacterium
TGCTATTCTCAAACAGTTTTTCATAGTAGTTGCGAACGAAGCCCGTGCAAGAACCACTTGGTGCCACGATGTAAGAATCATCTCTAAAATCCTGAAGGAACTTATGGGCTACAGCCCGCGTATCATTCCAATAGCCTGCATTGAATGCCGGCTGACCACAGCAGGTTTGCTTCGGATTGTAATGCACTTCGCAGCCCAGCCGTTCCAATATCCGCACCATGTTCATACCGGTTTGGGGATAGAGTTGGTCAACAAAGCAGGGAATAAAAAGCTGGACTTTAGGCATGGTAGCAAATGGCGGGGTCAGAAAGACTGAGTAAGCTTTAGAAAGAATACCGGATTGCCTTTTCTCAGTCGAAGAAAAATGCAGGCGTGTGGCGCAAAAATGGGCGAATTCAAATAATGACTACGGGGAAGTCCGGGCCGGTCTGCTGCAGGCTTCGTTTCAACGCAATCATCTTGAGGGCCGCGAGGGCAGCTTCTTCGCCTTTGTGGCCGTGGGCACCACCGACACGCTCCCAGGCCTGTGCCTCATTATCCAGGGTCAGCACGCAGTAGATGACCGGCACCGGTCCCTGAACGTTCAACGCAGTCAGGCCGGCGGTTACACTTTGGCAGACATACTCGAAGTGAGGGGTACCGCCCCGAATGACGACTCCGATGGCAATGATTGCTTCCGGGCGGTTTTCGTGAAGTTGAGTAAGAGCAGCACAACCATGCGTCAACTCAATGGCGCCAGGCACTTTAAGGTCATGTGTGAGTGTTGCTCCATTTTTCCGCAAAATCCGCAGGCAACCTTCGTGTAGAGCCGCCACGATTTTATCATTCCATTCGGTGGAAACAATGGCCACGCGGGCATCCTGTAATGATTCAATTGAGGCGGTGTCGAAGAGGGAATTGCTATGTGCTGATTGCGCCATGAGAAAGAAAAAAGGAGGCCAAAAATAGGCTGCTCCACCGCGGCACATCCGAAGGAAGATTCAGGATGCAAAAAAGAAAATGGCCACCCCTGTATGAGGCAGCCATCTTAGAAAAGGTCTTGAAAAGCGATTAATTCAGGTCTCCCAGGCGGGCCAGTCGGCGGTCAATATCGCGGGCCTGCATGCTCGTGGGGAATTCATCACGAATGCGGACGTAAACCTTCTTGGCTTCTTCAGGCTGTTTCGACAGTTCATAAGCAGAGCCAAGTTCAGAGAGGTAAAGGGGTGTTTGCACCACGTCCTTGGGGTCCTTCGTTGCTTCCTTAAAGTGCTCGATGGCTTTGTTGGTATTGCCGCTTTCCAGATAGGCATTGCCGAGTGCTCCAGCAGCGGCGGTAGTCAGCAAAGTACCCTTGCCATTGAAGTCTTCAAGTTGCTTGATGGCGCTCTTGAAATTGCCCAGACGGAGGTAGCAGATACCGGCGTAGTAATGGCTGAGATTGGCAGTTTTTGTACCGCTGTAATCGCGAGTGATTTTCAGAAAGCCGGGGTGCTGGCCATCGCCTTGCAGGGCAAGCTGGAGTGAGTCCGCAGCGAAATACTGCTGTGCATAAAACACCTTGGCGCTGGCCTTTTCTTCACGCGGGCCCTGATACAGTTTGAAATAGGCGAAGATGCCCAGGCCAATGACCAAAATGGCCGTAATGGCACCATTGATCAGTTTCTTGTTCTTCTCGTAAAAAAGCTGCAGGTGTTCAAGGGTGGCATCATCAGAAGAAGCGCCGGAATTCTTTTTTGAACGCCTATCGTGTCGTGCGGAACTGGTTGTCATGTATGCTTGCTGAGTTGCGGATTGAAAATGCTAAATGGTGGTTGGAATGCGGTCTTTTAAGGCCGTAGAAAATTCAATTTTCAGAATAGAAGAAGCGGTGGAATGTGCGGTACTTAATCCTTGATAAATGGATAATCATCCTCCATGTAGATGTCTTTATAGACCTCACTGTCGTCGGGCCAGGGGCTTTCTTCTGCAAACTTCACAGACTCTTCCACAGTAGCCCGCACCTTCTCGTTGATGGCCTCAATCTCGGCATCCGTAGCCCACTTGTTTTCCTGAATCGTTTTCAGGACTGTGTTGATGGGGTCCTTTTCCTTGTATTCTTCAAGTTCGTCTTTGGTGCGGTACTTAGCCGGGTCGCTCATGGAGTGCCCACGGTAGCGATACGTTTTTATCTCGAGGAAGGTGGGGCCACCTTTTTCGCGGGCGCGGCGTGCGGCCCTATCAATGGCAGTGTGCACCGCTTCCGGGTTCATGCCATCCACCGTGTCGCCAGGCATATCATAGGCATCGGCAATGCGATAAATGTCGAGCACCTTGCTGGTCCGCTGGACGGAAGTGCCCATGGCGTAATGGTTGTTCTCGCAGATGAAAATGACCGGCAGTTGCCAGAGCACCGCCATATTGAAGCTTTCGTGGAGGATACCCTGACGAGCGGCGCCATCCCCAAAAAAGCACAGAGTCACGCGGTCGGTACCCAAGTATTGTTCGGCCAGTGCAATGCCTGCGCCCAACCCAATCTGCCCACCCACGATGCCATGGCCACCGAAGAATCTTTTTTCTTTAGAAAAGAAGTGCATGGAGCCGCCCTTCCCCTTCGTGCAGCCGGTAGCCTTGCCATACAATTCAGCCATGCACTCATTCGGGGTCATGCCTTTGGCAATAGCCAGGCCGTGGTCGCGGTAGGCAGTCAGCATGTTGTCGTCATCACGGATGGCCGTCATGCAGCCGGCAGCAACGGCCTCCTGGCCGATATAGAGATGGCAGAATCCACGAATTTTTTGCATGCCGTAGAGCTGGCCCGCCTTTTCTTCAAAACGGCGCAGCAGCAGCATGATCTCATACCAGTACAGATACGTTTCCTTACCGAAGGGAGTAGCCACGCGCTTAAAAAATTTCCGCGAAAATACAGGGAAAAAGCCATGAGGCCGGCCCGTGCAGCTACAGCAGCGATAAGGCAGAAAGAAGGCATATAAAGGCACTGCAATATGTCTTCAACGGCGCCCGAAGATCATCGGAGCGGAGCTCCACACGCAGCCTTCACAACGCTTCAGTAAGCAGCCTTCCCGTTCTTTGCAGCGCCTTGTCTTTCCTCACCCAAATCAGCCTGACGCAGTTCCGCAATTACGCGCAGCGCAGCTTTCATTTCCCGGAGCGCATCACCTCCATTACCGGCCCCAATGGCAGCGGTAAAACAGCCCTGCTTGACGCGGTCTATTATCTCTGCTATACAAAAAGTTACTTCTCGGCACAGCAGCAACACAGCGTGCAGCGCGGCACCGATGGCTTTCGGGTGGAAGGGTGTTTTCGGAATGAACGCGGATCGGATCATCAAATCGCATGTGTGTG